>JANMYG010000362.1:0-10990 GCA_031381865.1 Betaproteobacteria bacterium
TTCCTGGCCTCGCTGCCGGGCCTGCTGGTGGTGGTGATCATCCTGGGCGGCATCCTGTCGGGCGCCTTCACCGCCACCGAATCGGCGTCGATCGCCGTCGCCTGGGCCTTGCTGGTGACGGTGCTGGTCTACCGGACGCTGTCGTGGCACAACTTCCTGCAGGCCTGCGCCAAGGCCTGCAAGACCACCGGCGTGGTGCTGCTGCTGATCGGCATTTCGGCCGCGTTCGGCTACTTCATGGCGCTGTACGAGGTGCCGCAGCGCACCGGCGAATTGATGAAGTCGATCAGCTCCGAGCCCTGGGTCATCTTCCTGATGATCAACGTGCTGCTGTTCGTGCTCGGCACCTTTCTCGACATGGCCGCCACGATCCTGATCTGCACGCCGATCTTCCTGCCGATCGCGGTGCAGTTCGGCATGGACCCGGTGCAGTTCGGCATCATCATGCTGATCAACTGTGCGCTCGGCCTGAACACCCCGCCGGTGGGCACGGTGCAGTTCGTCGGCTGCGCGATCGGCGGCATCACGGTCGGCCAGGTGATGCGCACCATCGCGCCGTTTTATGGCGCGCTCGGCCTGTGCCTGATGCTTGTCACCTACGTGCCGGCGTTCTCGCTCTGGCTGCCGAACATGTTCAAGTGATCCCGTGACCGGGCCGGCCGCACGGCCGCCCGGTTGCCAACGACAACCTCACCAGTGCGTCGCGTGTGCGCCCGTACTCCCATGACCAACATCGTCCCTTTCTCATCCAGTGCGCTCGCCGCGGCGCTGGTCGGGTGCCAACCGTGCCTGGGCTATCGAGAACAGCTCGGTCGACGACCAGCTGGTGGCGACGATCGAATCGGGCACCGACGTGTTGTCGGGTTTCAGCAGCAATACGCAGATTCTGAACCTGATCAAGGGCGGCAAGTTGTCGCAGGCGCGGGTGGACCTGTCGGTGCGCCGGCTGCTGAAGGAGCAGTTCCAGCTAGGCCTGTTCGGGAATCCTTACAGCGACGATCCACTGCGGTGCATACGCCGGGTCGTCGTCGGTTCCAGCTCGGCCTGTTCGAGAATCCTTACAGCGCCCCGGCCGTCGCGGTCGCCACCGTCGGCAAGCCCGAGTTCAAGGCCAAGGCGGACGCGGCGCAGGAAAGTTTGCGATCAACACTGGGTAGACGGCCGACGCGGGGCCCGGTGTCACCGCATCGCCGAACCCGATGTCGACCTGAGCCTTACATCTTGCGCGCGCCAACTCGGCGGCGATGATGACCCGCACGCCGACGTAACCGGTTTCCTTGCGAATCTCCTGGGCCTTGATCGAAGTGTGATGGAACACCATGCCGTCGTCCGCTTCGATGGCAGCAATTTTGCGGAACGTTCGTTCGATGGACGCCAGGTCGCTCGAGCCAAAGCCCAACAGATCCACATCACGCGTCGACCGGTGGGGCATGTCGTACCAGAGTGTGAACAACAGAACACCCCTCTGCAAGAAGTTGTCGGCATGAGTGTCTATCTGCCTCGCAGTTGATGCCGCCGTGCTCGCACATGTGCATAGAGCATAGCTGCGCGCTCGATGACGGCCTCGGGAATGCGTCGCCCGCCATCGGTTACCAGCTTGTTCGCGATCAGGGAAATGTTGCGGTGGGGAATCATCAGCCAAGCCTCACGGCATCCAGTTCTTCCGGCGTCATGTTGAGCTGCAGCCGCCAGAGTGATAGGAAGGGCCCTTCGGCGGACAGCAGTGGATCGAGGCGCTGGTAAGCCGGTGTGTCAAACTCGTCCTCCATGACCGACAACGACATCCCGTACAGTCGCTCGCTTGCCCCGTTGGAATCGCTACTCGCGGGCGTGAAGCGGCCTGGCGGCTTCTGCGTGCACGGGGCCCTGGCCTTGCCGATGCCAATGGTCGAGGTGGACGGCGTCGGCTTACTGTCGTTTCCGCTTCCGCAGGCACAGATTGATGCCCTGATTGCTGCCGCCGAGCGCGCACCCTACGGACGCGGCGAAAAGACCGTGGTCGACACGTCGGTGCGCCGGGTCTGGCAGATCGACGCGGCGCAGGTGCGGATCAGCGGCAAGAGCTGGACGCAATCGCTGGCCCGAATCCTCGCCGAGACCGGGCGCGGACTCGGCTTCGAGGACGCCGCGATTCAAGCCGATCTGTACAAGCTGCTGGTGTACGACCCGGGCGGGTTCTTTCTGGCGCACCGCGACAGCGAGAAGGCGCCCGGCATGTTCGGCACGCTGCTGCTGCAACTGCCATCGCCGCATTCGGGCGGCGAGCTGTGCATCCGCCACGGCAGCCGCGAGACGCGCATCGATCTGTCGGCCACCGACTGCTCCGAGCTTGGTTTTGCCGCCTTCTATGCCGATTGCGAGCACGAAGTGCGGCCGGTCGAATCGGGGCACCGGGTTTGCCTGGTCTTCAACCTGCTGCGCGGCGCCGCCAGTGACACGCCGCCGTCCAGTGCGCCGAGCCACGACGTCGAGGTCGTGCAGGCGGCACAGCTGATCGGCGCTGCGTTCGCGGCCGAGGATGCGCCGCGCAAGCTGGTCTGGCTGCTGGCGCACCAGTACAGCCAGGCCGAGCTGGGCTTCGCCGCGCTCAAGGGAGCCGATGCGGCGGTGGCCGGGGTGCTGTGCCGGGCGGCGGATGCGGCGGCCTGCCATGCGCATCTGGGTGTCGTGCACATCGAGGAGTCCGGGTCGGCCGAGGTGCATTACGTGCCGCGTCGTGGCCGCGGCTATCGTGACTTCGACGGGGACGAGATCGATGCCGCGGCGGTCACGTACGACGACGTCGAGATCTCCGACGCCGCCCGCTACATCAATGACTGGGTCGCGGCCGACGGCCAGAGGCCCGCGCTCGGCCGGCTGCCCTTGGGGCAGGGCGAGCTACTGCCGGCGGGCGCGCTGGACGACGAACCGCCGGACGAGGACCGCCTGCTGGAGTCCACCGGCAACGAAGGGGTGAGCTTCGAGCGCGCCTACCGGCGCGCCGCGCTCATCTTGTGGCCGCGGGCGCGGCAGCTGGAGGTGGTGCTGCAAGCCGGGGTGGGCGCTGCCTTGCCCATGCTCGAGGAGGTGCTCGCCGCCGACGGTGCGAGCGCCGATTCGCCAGCGCTGGCCATGGCTGGGCGCATCGTGGCCGATTGGGCGCAGCAAGGCTCCACGCGCTACGCCGCCAAGCGGGAAGGCCCGCTGCGTGCGCGCATGCTGCGCTGTTTGGCCCGGTTGGGCACGACGGTGCCGGGCGAACGTTTTCTGCGCGAGGTGCTGCTTGCCGACTACGACGGCAGCGAGAACGCCGCCCTTGCCGAGGCCGCGCCGGCCATGCTGGCGGCGCAGCCCCTGCAGGAGCTGCTTGTCGCGCTGGTTGAATCGGTGTTCCTGCGCTGCCCGCGCGCGCTGTGCGAATTGCTGTTCCTGCTGGAAGCAGGCAACCAGGCGCAGCCCAGCCTGGCCGGCGACTTGGTCTTGCGTCGTTTTGCGGGGGCCTTGGTCGATGCCCTGCCGGGGCTCGCAGCGCGACCGGAGCACAGCAAGATCGCCTGGTCGCTGGCCTATGACGAAACCGCCGCCGACGCCGATAGCTGCCATCGCCTGCTGTGGGTGCTGGAACGCCTGGCGAGCGGGGAGCATCACGCTGCAGCCGTCACCGCCTTGATCGCGCAGCCCCAGGTCTTCGACCCGGGCCGGATTCTGGTTCCGGCGCTGCAAGCCTTGTGCGCTGCGGACGAGTACGGCGGGATCGATCGGAACGCGCAACGGTTGCGGCTGTGGCGCCATTGCTGCGTTTTCCTTCTGGCGCGCAGCGAGTTTGCCCCCCCGGCGCCGGGCGACTGGAGCCAGCCGGCAGCTTTGGCTTGCCGTTGCGAGGATTGCCGGGCGCTCAAGGCCTTTGCGCTGAATCCGCAGCTGCGCGAGCAACGCTTTCGCGTCCGCCAGGACCGGCGCGAGCATCTGCAACGCCAGATAGCGCAGCACGGACTGGACATGCACCACGTCACCGATCGCAGCGGTTCCCCACAGACCCTCGTGTGCCGCAAGACGCGCGAGAGTTATCACCGCCAGTGCCGCCAGCACGCCGAGGACATCGCCGCCATGCGCGCCCTGCAGGCGCTCGCCGTCGCCGCGCAGGACGCGGACGGTGCTCGGCTTGCGGCAGCGGTGGGGCGCCAGCCGCAGGCGGTGGAGGGCTGACGTATGGCCTTAGCTGCGGCAAACGTTCTGCCTGCGCATGCATCGCAGGCCTTGCATTGGCAGCCGATCCACGTTGACTTGAGCTCGACCGCGCGGGCGAAGGTCGCGCTGTTCCGGTCGCTCTTCCGTGGCCGGGACGATCTCTATGCGCGCCGCTTCGAGAGCACGACGACGGGCTAGTCCAGGCACCATCGCGCAGTACGCGGGGCGGCTGCACCGTCTGTGCGAAGGCAAGCGCGAGGTGCGCATCTACGACTACGCCGACCTCGAAGTGCCGATGCTTGCGCGGATGTTCGACCGCCGCTGCCGCGGCTATGAGGCGCTCGCCTACATGATCGTGCTGCCGGCGAGCGCCATTCCCGGGTGGCCGCAGGACGTGCCCCTGCCTGCTGAACCTGCATGGCAGCGCGACTACTCGGCCAGTGTGCGCAGACTGGTTGCGGACGGCGTGGACACGGCGCAAGCGAGCCTCTTCCTTCACATCGCTCGGCCACTGGCGTCCGACGCAGAGGGCGCGGACCGGGCGCGCAGCGCGACCGAAGCTTTCCTGTACCGCCGTCTGGAGACCTTGCCGCAAACGCGGGGGCGCTTCCGCCTCAATACCGTGCTGCCGATTGCGTTCGATGGCCTGGGGCAACTGGAGGTCGATCTCCTGTGCGACGACACTCCGAACACCCGTATCGCCGTGGAACTCGACGGCGACCAGCATCTTGCCGACCCGGCCGCCTACCGCCGCGACCGCCGCAAGGACCTGCTGTTGCAAGAAAACGGCTACCTGGTGCTGCGCTTTCTTGCCCAGGACGTGGGCAAGGAAGTGGACCGGGTGCTCGACACCATACTGAGGGCGCTCGCTCGGGGGTCCAGACTCCGGTCATCCAGCGCCACGAGCTGACCGCGAATCGGGGAGGAGGTCGCTGGCTCCACGCGGTCGTCGAAGACTGCCACCCGGATCGGCGCACCGCGTTGCGCATAGTCTGTGTGCACCACGGAGTTGACGATGGCCCGAGCCGCAACTGCCTGGGCAAAGGCAGAGGTCGAGGAGGTGTTGACACTGGCGCGAGAATTGGATATGTTTAGCATATCCACTTGACCTGAGAGCTCCCACCTATGCCCCGCTCATCCGCTGATCAGATCCCCTTCAGGTACCGCCCCAGCGACACCCCCACCGGGGTCACCCGGGAAACAGCAAGGCGGCTGGGTCAGAAACTCGGCGTGGACGAAACCCAGGTGATCCACATGGCGTTGCGCGAGTTGGCGGTCCGGGTGCTGCCGCAATACGAGCGCGATGACGGGCCGTTGACTGCCAGCCAAATCAAGAAGATCAAGAAGCTCGTTCCACAAGACAGGAAGTGGAAGACGCGCACCAGCCTGTTTGAGACGCCTGCGACGTGACGCCAATCTGGTGGGCAGAGCCCACGGCCGGTGACGTGGTTTGGTGCCGCTTTCCTGACGACAGCCCGCAACCCAAGCCGCGTCCTGCCCTAATCCTGGAGGTCCTTCATGACGACGCCCCCCAATACCACGTGCTGGTGATCCATGGCACGAGCCAACGCACGACCCAGCTGCATCGGGGCGAGTTCGTCATCCAGGCAAGCAAGAACCCGGCGGCCTATGCGGCGGCCGGCCTGAGTTATGACACCAAGTTCGACATGAAACAGCGATTGGAGCTGCCCTATAACAGCCTCTGGTTCGACGTGCCGCCTGCTTCGCCATACGGTCAATGCCCCAAGCTTGGAATTCTGCACCCGTCCATGGTCGTGGTCGCGGCCGCCGCGCACCGCGGGGCGATCGGGTAGTAGGGCACGCTGCAGCCAAGTGCCGCCTGGTGCCGCCACCACGCACGCATAGTCATCGCTACTTTGGTGTGTTGGCACCGAACTCGCCACTGAGGGCTGCCGTGACGGCCATGGTGGCACCGGCGCAACAGGCCACCGTGCAGCAGACCGGGCAAGCCGGCACGGGCGAGGGCGCGCCTGGGGTGTTGCCACAACCGGCGCAGCCTGAGCCAGTTCCACCCAAACGCTCACCATCGCACTACCTGTAGGCGGTGGTGATCGCCAGCCTCTATGAGGTGTTCCCGCTGCTGTGCCCGACGTGCGGCGGCCAGATGCGCCTCATCACGTTTATCACCAACGGGGCCGAGGTGAGGAAGATTCTGGAGCACATCGGCGTGGACTGCGAGCCGCCACACATCACCCCGGCACGCGGGCCACCGCTGTGGCAGGACTGTGATGCGCAGACGGGCGAGGGTGCGCAAATCGACCCGGACTGGGATCTGGCAACGCAACCGGCACCGGAATATGAGGTCGATCAGCGCATCAATTGGTGACGGGGCAACGCTGTGAGTCAGACGCGCGGCGAGGCAAGGCTGCGTGCGCACCCGACCGCAAGCCGTTAAGCCGTTTGGCGAGCACGGGCCTCCAGACGAATTTGTGGGGTAAATACCCGGGAAATCGCGCAAAAACGGGCAAACGGAAATTTGCCCCACGACTTATCCCTCAAAATACCCCACACACAGTGTGTGCTGCGTTGAGACTGCTTGCTACCTCATGAACCCAGTTTCCATCTGAAATCAGTGCCTTAGAGTACCTTTTGGGGATGGGCAGCGACTCCAAGAAACCCTACTCGATGTTCTGCACCTGCTCGCGCATCTGCTCGATCAGCACCTTCATGTCGACCGCGATATTGGTCAGTGGCAGGGCGGCAGATTTCGAGCCCATGGTGTTGGCTTCGCGGTGCAACTCCTGGATCAGGAAATCCAGCCGCTTGCCGATCTCACCGCCCTTGTTGATCAGCCGTTCCAGTTCGTCCAGGTGCGAGCCAAGGCGCGTGATTTCTTCCGCCACGTCGATGCGTATGGCGAAGGCGGTGGCCTCGGCGAGCGCGCGGTCCTGCACCGACTCCGGTGTGACCGGCCCCTGGACCGTCGACATCGCTTCTTTCCAGCGTTCGATGAAACGCTGCCGCTGCAAGGCGACCAGTTGCGGAACCATCGGCAGCGCCTGCTGCGCCAGCTGCCGGATCTCGCCGATCTTTGCCACCAGCGTTGCCGCCAGCCGCGTGCCTTCCCGGCGGCGCGCGGACAACAACTCCTTGAGCGCCTTTTCGGCCAGCGGCAGCACTTCGCCACTCCAGTCGCGCGCGCCGGCCTGCTCGGTCGATGCCAGGCGCAGCACGTCGACAACCCGCAGCGGCTGGGCATCGGCCAACCAGGCGCGCACGTTGTCCTGCACCGCGTTGAGCCGCTGCAGCAGCCGCGCCGACGGTTCCACGACCGTGCTCGCCGACCCGGATTCGATCGTCGCCCGAACCTCCACCTTGCCGCGTTTGAGCTGGCCGGCCAGCAGCTCGCGCAGGACCGGTTCGAACTGGCGCAGTTCTTCGGGCAACCGGAACGAGAGGTCCAGGAAACGGCTGTTGACGGAGCGGATCTCCAGCCCCAGCCAGCTGCCCGCGCCGGTTTTCGGCTCGGCCGCTGGGGTGGCGCCGGCGGGGTTGCTTTGCACCGCGGCGTAGCCGGTCATACTGTAAACTGGCATTGAGTCACTTGTTCGTTTGGGATCATTCCCCGGCGATACCGGGCGCAACCCAAATCCAGGCCAGAACTGATTACCAAAGGTATGTCGAAGCTCAAACCCGCTGCGCTGCCGCCGGACACCATGATTGGCGGCTACCGCATTATCCGCAAAGTGGCGGCAGGGGGATTTGGCCTGGTGTATCTGGCGCTGGATTCCGAGGGGCTGCAGGTGGCGGTCAAGGAGTACCTGCCGTCCTCCCTGGCCACGCGCTCGCCGGGTGAACTGGCGCCGCAGGTGCCGTCCGAAAAACTCTCGCTGTACCGCCTGGGCCTCAAGAGCTTCTTCGAGGAGGGCCGCTCGCTGGCCCAGATATCGCATCCGTCGGTCGTGAGCGTGATGAACTTCTTCCGCGAGAACGAGACCGTCTACATGGTGATGAACTACCTGGAAGGCGCGGCGCTGCAGGACTTCATCATCACGGCGCGCGACCAGAAGCAGCCCAAGGTGTTTCGCGAATCCACCATCCGCTCGCTGTTCGATGAAATACTGCGCGGTTTGCGGATCGTCCACCAGCACAAGATGCTGCACCTGGACATCAAGCCGGCCAACATCTTCATCACCGACGACAACAAGTCGGTGCTGATCGATTTCGGCGCCGCGCGCGAAGTCCTGAGCAAGGAGGGCAACTTCATCCGCCCCTTGTACACGCCCGTTTTTGCGGCGCCCGAGATGTACCGGCGCGACTCGTCCATGGGACCGTGGACCGACATCTACGCGATCGGCGCGTGCATTTACGCCTGCATGCAGGGTTACCCTCCCAACGAGGCTCCGCAGCGGCTCGAAAAGGACCGCATATCCACCGCGCTGACACGGCTGCGCGGAGTCTATTCGGACAACCTGATCGAAGTGGTCGAGTGGTGCATGGCGCTTGATCCGCTGGCGCGTCCCCAGTCAGTCTTTGCGCTGCAAAAGGAGCTCAGCCGCGAGGGTGAACGGCGTTACACGAAACTCTCCGTCGCCGAAAAGGTGCGGTTACAGTTCGACACCATGGTCACCGATACCAAGAAGAACGGCAAGAGCATAGTTAGCTCGGTGGTCAAGCCCAAATGAAATTCTCGGTATTCCAGGTCAGTCGCAAGGGCGGTCGCCAGCAAAACGAAGACCGCATGGGCTACAGCTACACGCGCAGCTCGGGCATTCTGCTGCTGGCCGACGGCATGGGTGGGCATCCCGAGGGCGAGGTTGCGGCCCAGCTGACGTTGCAGGCGATGTCGGCGATGTACCAAAAGCAGGCCAACCCCGAGATCCCGGATGTCACCGCGTTCCTCACATCGGCGATCATGGCGGCCCATCGCCAGATCATCAAGTACGCGATCGAGCGCGGCATGCTCGACACGCCGCGCACCACCGTGGTGGCCGCGGTGGTCCAGAACGGCCATGCGAGCTGGGTCCATTGCGGCGACTCGCGCCTGTACCTGGTGCGCGCGGGTCAGCTCGTCACGCGCACGCGCGACCACTCGTACATGGAACAGCCGCCAGCCGGGCACGCCGCGTCGCGGGCTGCGGAGCGGCTCAATCGCAATATCCTGTTCACCTGCCTGGGTTCGCCGACCAAGCCGGTGTTCGACATCACGGGACCAATCCCGCTGCAACAGGGCGACAAGATCCTGCTTTGCTCGGACGGCCTGTGGGGCAGCCTGGCAGACGGCGACATCGTGCGCCAGCTCAGCGCCGGCCCGGTCGGGCAGGCAGTGCCCGAGATGGTGGAAAACGCGCTGCAGAAGGCCGGCGCCAGCAGCGACAACGTGACGGCGATCGCACTCGAATGGGAAACGCCGGACGAGTTTGAGACCACCAAGGGCAGCGTGTCGACGGACCACATCAGCGAAGGTGTTTTCGCCAGCACGGTACAGTCGGGCGGACTGGTCGGCGGCGATGACGATCTCGACGATGCCGCCATCGAACGCTCGATCGCCGAGATCAACGAAGCCATCCGGCGCTCGGCCGCGAAACGGCGTTAGCGCAACCTCGCCTCCCGGCCGCGTGCCCTGCGGCAACGCACCCGGGCGCCGTCCCACCCTCCATCAGGAACCCAACCGTGAGTGACTACCAACGCAGCGGCGGCCGTGCCGCAGACCAGATGCGACCGATCCGCCTGACCCGCGGCTACACCGTGCATGCGGAGGGCTCGGTGCTGGTCGAGTTTGGCGCCACCAGGGTGTTGTGCACCGCGTCGGTCGAAGAGAAGGTGCCGGGCCACAAGCGCGGCAGCGGCGAAGGCTGGGTGACGGCCGAATACGGCATGTTGCCGCGCGCCACGCACACCCGCGGCGACCGCGAGGCCGCGCGTGGCAAACAAAGCGGCCGCACGCAGGAGATACAGCGGCTGATCGGCCGCTCCCTGCGCAGCGTGTTCGACCTCAAGGCGCTGGGCGAACGCACGATCCAGCTCGATTGCGACGTGTTGCAGGCCGATGGCGGCACACGCACCGCCAGCATCACCGGTGCATTCGTGGCCGCGCAGGACGCGGTCAGCCACCTGATGGCGCAAGGCAAGCTGCAAGCCTCGCCGATCATTTCTTCGGTGGCCGCGATATCGGTCGGAATGCTCGAGGGAACCCCGTTGCTCGACCTGGAATACACCGAGGATGCGGCGTGTGACACCGACATGAACGTGGTGATGACCGGCGTGGGGCATTTCGTCGAGCTCCAGGGCACGGCCGAGGGGGCCGCGTTTTCGCGCCGCGACCTGGACGCCCTGCTGGCCCTGGCCGAAAAAGGCATCGGCGAGCTGATGGCGATCCAGCGCCAGTGTCTGGCGGGTTGACCGCCGCCGCGCGCCATGCGAACACCAGAGCCGGCCATGCAACCCAGGATCGTGCTGGCGTCCAACAACCGTGGCAAGCTCGACGAACTGCAGGCCATGCTGGAGCCGCTGGGTTATGGTTTGGTGTGCCAGGCCGAGCTCGGGATTCCGGAGGCCGCCGAACCGCACCGCACCTTTGTGGAAAACGCCCTGGCCAAGGCACGGCACGCGGCGCAACACAGCGGGCTGCCGGCGCTGGCCGAC
This sequence comes from Betaproteobacteria bacterium, assembly GCA_031381865.1. Taxonomy (GTDB): domain Bacteria; phylum Pseudomonadota; class Gammaproteobacteria; order Burkholderiales; family Burkholderiaceae_C; genus CAISIP01. The sequence goes on from JANMYG010000362.1 coordinate 10,774, forward strand.
GACGCGGGCCTGTGTGTGGCGGCGTTCGGTGGGCTGCCGGGCGTGGACACGGCGTTTTATGCGACCCGCTTCGGTTACCCCAAGAGCGACGACAACAACGTGCGCGCCTTGCTCGAGCAGATGCGCGACGTGAGCGACCGCCGTGCCGCGATGGTTTCGACGCTGGTGGCGTTGCGCAGCGCGGACGACCCGGAGCCGCTGATCGCGGTCGGCCGGG
>JANMYG010000403.1:0-1867 GCA_031381865.1 Betaproteobacteria bacterium
GCTCGTCATCACAGTGGTAGGTCCGGACCGACCCGGCCTGGTGCAGGCGATCTCCGACGCCGCCGCCGCACACGGTGCCAACTGGACCGACAGCCTGATGGCAAATTTCGCCGGCCAGTTTGCCGGCATCGTGCAGCTCGAGGTGCCGGCAGCCAAACGCGATGCGCTCGCGCTCGCCCTGCGCGGCCTCGAGTCGCCCGAATTGCGCGTTGTGGTGGCCCATGCGCAGGCCGGCTCCAAGGGCCCCGCCACGCGGCACCTGCAACTCGACCTGATCGGGCACGACCGGCCCGGAATCATCCACAGCATCTCGAGCCAGCTGGCGCAGCACGGCGTCAGCATCGACAAGCTGCAGACCCGGATTTCCAGCGGCGCCATGTCGGGCGAGCAGATGTTCCAGATGAACGCGCAACTCACGGTGCCGCTGGGACTCGACGACGACGCGCTGCGCGCCAGCCTGGAAGGCCTGGCCAACGAGCTGATGGTGGACATCAGCTTCGACGCCGCCGCGGCCGGCGCGCGCTAGACGCGAGACATCAAACGGCGCCGCGGACCCGCGCGAGCAGCCGGTCGGCGTAGTCCTGCCACAAGGCGGTATCGGCGACGCCCTTGAAAACTCCGGCGCGGGCCTGGTCTGCCACCCACTGCTGCTTGTCGGCGATCGCGGCTGTCATGAACGGCTCGAAGCCGGCCTCGCGCACCGTGTTCGCGGCTTCGCGCATTTCCTCGGCCCGGCGCTGCCCATGCTGCACCACGCGGCTGAAGAAATAGGCGCCCTGCTGTTGCCAGTCGATGCCGGGAAAGGTTTCCTGCAGCGTCGGAACCATGTGGTCCTCGACACCGTAGGCGCGCGCGGTGGCGTAACTCTCGATCACCAGCGCCTCCAGGCCCTTGATCATCACGCTGCGGCACATCTTGATCGCGCTGGCCACGCCGAGTTTGTCGGACACGGCCGTGGCATCCATGCCCCAGCCCCGCAGCACCGCGGCGAGTTCGGCAGCACGCGCGCCACCAAGCAGCATCGGCACGCGAACGCCGTACGGCGGCACCGAAGTCATCACGCCGGCCTCGACGTAGAACCCGCCGGCGCCGTCGATCAGGGCAGCGGCGGCCTGTTTGGTGCCAGGGGAAGCCGAATTCAAGTCCAGGAACACGGCGCCGGGCCGGATATGTCTGGCCGCCTCTTGCGCCACGGCCAGCGTGTTGGACGCAGTGACCGCCGACAGCAGAAGATCCGCACCGGCGCACAGGGCCTGCATCGACCCGCAGCCGGCAATGCCGGCCCCGGCCGCATGCGCGAGTTCGGCGTCGCGCGAGGCAGCGGCGTCGAACTTCAGGTCCCACGCGCAGACCGACTGCACGCTGGGCTTGAGCCCGATCGCAAAGGTCTTGCCGACCTCGCCGTAACCCACGATACCGACATGTTCGAACTGCACCAGCCACCCCCTTGTTTGCTTGCCGCCTGGTTCATTGCGTGGGAATTTTCGCGCGCGTGATCACCTCGCCCCAGCGCTTGATCTCGCCCGCCAGCAACTCGGCCGCCTGTTCGGGCGAGCTCGACTGCGCCTCGACATGCAGTGCCTGCAGCTTTTTCCTGACGTCGGGCGCGTTGACCGCCGCCACGATGTCCTTGTTCAGCCGCGCGATCACGGCCGGCGGCGTCTTCGCCGGCGCGGCCAGCGCGTTCCACGAAGAAGCCACCAGCGCCGGCAAGCCACTTTCTCGGGCGGTCGGGATTTCGGGCACGACCGACGAGCGTTTGCTGCCGGTGACCACCAGCACCCGCAGGGCCTTGGCGTCGACCTGCGCCATCACCGGGCCCAGGATTTCCACCGCCGCGTCGATCTGCCCGCCACGCAGCGCGGTG
>JANMYG010000407.1:0-8671 GCA_031381865.1 Betaproteobacteria bacterium
CCGCGGGCCAAGGCGACGTCAACCGGCGCGCAGCATGCCCTTGGTCTCGATGAAAGCCACCACCTCGTCCAGCCCGCTGCGGGTGCGCAGGTTGGTCATCACGAACGGCTTCAGGCCGGCGGCGGTGGTGCGCATGCGCCGGGTATCGGTCTCCATCACTCCGAGGTCGGCGCCGACGTAGGGCGCGAGGTCGGTCTTGTTGATCACGAACAGGTCGCTCTTGGTGATGCCCGGGCCGCCCTTGCGCGGTATCTTTTCGCCGGCGGCGACGTCGATCACGTAGATCGTGAGGTCGCTCAGTTCCGGGCTGAAGGTGGCGGCCAGGTTGTCGCCGCCGGACTCGATGAACACGATGTCGGCGTCGGGGAACGTTTCCAGCATGCGGTCGATGGCCTCCAGGTTGATCGAGGCGTCCTCGCGGATGGCGGTGTGCGGGCAGCCTCCGGTTTCCACGCCCATGATGCGTTCGGCCGCCAGCGCGCCACTCACGGTCAGGATGCGCTGGTCTTCCTTGGTGTAGATGTCGTTGGTGATCGCCACCAGGTCGTAGTGGGTGCGCATCGCCTTGCACAGCATCTCGAGCAGCGTGGTCTTGCCCGAGCCGACCGGGCCGCCGATTCCCACGCGCAGCGGTGGCAGTTTCTTGGTGCGGCGGGCGATTTGGTGCAGTGTGTTCATGATCGGAATAACCTGGAGTACTGGGTCTCGTGCTGGGCCGACAGGATGGCAAGCATGGGTGCGAAGGCCTGGCGGTCAGCGTCGGTGGCGCGCACCGCGTGCGCCACCGCGCCGGGGATCTCGCGCGCCAGCCGCGCCAGTATGCGCTGCCCGGCGCTTTGACCGAGCGGTACCGCCTTCACGGCCGCCTGTGCCATGTTCTCGGCCCATCCAAAGGCGTAACTCAGCAGGCAGTTGTGTACGCCGGCCTGCGCCAGCGACGCGGCCAGCGCATACGCCAGCGGATAGGACGGCGACGCAACGACGCGCGTGCGCGCATGCAGGGCGGCGTCGTCCGCGTGCTGCACCCGCAACCAGTCCATCATCGAGCGACCCATCTGTTCGGTCTGCAGCCGCAGCTCCGCGCTTTCACGGGTCTGGAGCACCCAGTCGTTCAGCGCCCCGATGCGTTCGTGGTCGCGCCCGCGCCATGCCGGGATGGCCTGCGCCACTGCGACCAGGTCGCAGCGTGCCAGCGACAGGTGCAGCTGGTCGCGCAGCCACGCTGCGGCTGTTGGCTCACTGGTGACGCCGGCGCGGTCCACCGCTGCCTCGAGCACTTCGGAATACGAGAATCCGCCCACCGGCAATGCCGGGGAGGCCAGCCAGATCAGCTGCAGCAGGCTGGCCGGGGGCAGTGCGGCGGCGGGCTCGGCGTCGTCGGCCTGGGCTAATCGGCCCATCAGTGCTTGTGCCCGTCGTGGCGGCCCGGGCCATCGGGATGGTCGCCATGGTTGTGCGGATGCGGCGCGACGGGGCCAGGCCCCTGGCCATTCACGCGATCGTCTTCGTGCGGGTGTTCGTGATCGTGTGCATGCTCGTCGTCGTGAACGTGGTCGCCGGTGTGATCACGCCCATGGCTGTGTGCATGTTCGTGTCCACGGCCGGCCAAGTGTCCGTGTCCATCGGCGTGATCGCCCGAAGGGCCATGTCCGTGATCGTGATCCACTTTGCCCCCAGGGACACGGTCGTGGCCCTGCTCATCGGCGTGCTCGTGCTCGTGTTCGTGTTCGTGCGCATGTTCGTGGTTGTGCCGGTTGGCATCGGCAGGATCATGGCCGTGATCATGATCGTGATCGTGTTCGTGATCATGGCCGTGATCGTGTTCGTGGCCGTGGTCATGCCCACTTTCTTTCGCGTCCCCGGCCGGCACGCCATGGGCATGTCCATGTGCATGGCCCTGTGCGGCGTAGGCGCCGCTCTCGGGCTCGAACGCGGTCGTGTCTGCCCGCACGATCAGGTGCATCGCACGCAGCATGTCGGCCAGCACATGGTCCGGCTCGATCTTCAGGTGGTCGGGATTGAGTTCGATCGGCACATGCCGGTTGCCCAGGTGGTAGGCCGCACGCACCAGGTCGAACGGTGTCCCGTGTTCGGTGCAGTGGGTGATGCGCAGTACCGGTTGCGGCGCGGCGATCACGCGCACCAACGAGCCGTCTTCAACCACCAGTACATCGCCGCCGCGCACGACGGTGCCGCGCGCCAGAAAGATGCCCAGCGCGCGGCCCGACGAGTCGGTGGCGTCGAAGCGGCTTTTCTGGCGCACGTCCCAGTCCAGTTCGACGGTGGCGGCGCGTTTGAGCAGCACCGGCGCCAGCCCGGCGCCTCGCGGCATGAGTTTGTTGACGGTGAGCATGGTCGGTCTGGCAGGCTGTGGTGCTGCAATGCACAGGTTGACGAAATGGGCCGTATCAGGGCTTGAATCCGGACACGTTGTGGCGATAATATAACAATTGTTATAACTTACTGGAGCTGGCCATGTCTGCCCTCAAACTCACACAAATCGGCAACTCGGTGGGAGTGATTCTGCCCAAGGAACTGCTCGCACGGCTGAAAGTGGAGAAGGGCGACACCTTGTTCTGGACCGAGGCTGCAAATGGAGTGAATCTGACCGCCTACAACCCGGAGTTCGAATTCCAGATGACCGAGGCGCGCCGCATCATGAAGAAGCGCCGCGCGGTATTGCGGGAGTTGGCCAAGTGAAGACGACCGGCAAGGAATGGCGGTGGCTGGAGTTGGCATTGGTTCATGCCGTCCACGACGAGCAATTGGCAGAGCACGGTGGAGCGGCCGGGGTCCGTGATGCGAACCTGCTCGAGTCTGCGCTCGCGCGACCGCAACAACTCGCGCACTATGGCGAACCCGACATGGCGGACTTGGCCGCGAGCTACGGGTTTGGACTGGCACGCAACCATCCGTTTGTGGATGGCAACAAGCGCACGGCGTTTGTTGCAGTCGAACTGTTCCTGGCCATCAATGGTTTCGAGCTGGTGGCGTCCGACGCCGATTGCGTGGTCACCATGCTCGATCTAGCCGCAGGCAAGTTGCCGGAGGCGGGGTTTGCGGCGTGGATTCGGCAAAACCTCCACCCCAACGCTTCGTAGGACTCAAAACAGGAAATACCGCTGCGCCATCGGCAAACTGATCGCCGGCTCGCAGGTCAGCAATTGCCCATCGGCCCGCACGCTGTAGGTCTGCGCATCGATCTCCATGCTGGGCAGGTAGCTGTTGTGCACCATGTGCTGTTTGCGCACGCCGCGGATGTTCTTCACCGCGCTCAGGGTCTTCGCCAGGCCGAATCGCTCCTTGATTCCGGCCGCGAGCCCGGCCTGTGAAACGAAGGTCAGCGAGCCGCGCGCCAATGCGCCGCCGAAGGCGCCGAACATCATCCGGTAATGCACCGGCTGCGGTGTGGGGATGGACGCGTTCGGGTCGCCCATGGCTGCCATCGCGATGCTCCCGCCTTTCAGGATGAGGGCCGGCTTGACGCCGAAGAAGGCCGGCTTCCAGACCACCAGGTCGGCCCATTTGCCGACCTCGATGCTGCCGATCTCGTGCGCCATGCCATGGGCGATGGCCGGGTTGATGGTGTATTTCGCCACGTAGCGCTTGGCGCGAAAGTTGTCGTTGCGGCTGCTGTCTTCGGCCAGCGTGCCGCGTTGGGCCTTCATCTTGTGCGCGGTCTGCCAGGTGCGCAGGATCACCTCGCCCACCCGCCCCATGGCCTGGCTGTCGCTGCTCATCATGCAGATGGCGCCCAGGTCGTGCAGGATGTCCTCCGCGGCGATGGTTTCCTTGCGGATGCGGCTCTCGGCGAACGCCAGGTCCTCGGCTATCGACGCGTCGAGGTGGTGGCACACCATCAGCATGTCGACGTGCTCGTCCAGCGTGTTGACGGTATACGGCATGGTCGGGTTGGTCGAGCTGGGCAGGAAATTGGCTTCACCCACCACGCGCAGGATGTCCGGCGCATGCCCGCCACCGGCGCCTTCGGTATGGAAGGCGCACAAGCCGCGGCCCTTGGTGGCGGCGATGGTGTCTTCGACGAAGCCCGATTCGTTGAGCGTGTCGGAGTGGATTGCCACCTGCACATCGGTCTGATCGGCCACGTCCAGGCAGTTGCTGATGGCCGCCGGCGTAGTACCCCAGTCTTCGTGCAGCTTGAGGCCGATGGCGCCCGCAGCCACCTGCTCGTGCAGCGCCGCCGGCAGCGACGCGTTGCCCTTGCCCAGGAAACCCAGGTTCATCGCAAAGCCGTCGGCGGCCTGCAACATGCGTTCCATGTGCCACGGCCCGGGCGTGCAGGTGGTCGCCAGCGTGCCGGTGGCCGGGCCGGTGCCGCCGCCGAGCATGGTCGTGATGCCGCTGGCCAGCGCTTCTTCGATCTGTTGCGGACAGATGAAATGGATATGCGAGTCGATGCCGCCGGCCGTGACGATGCTGCCCTCGCAGCTGATGATCTCCGTCCCTGGCCCGATCACGATGTCCACCCCCGGCTGGGTGTCGGGGTTGCCGGCCTTGCCGATGGCCACGATGCGCCCACCCTTGAGGCCGAGGTCGGCCTTCACGATGCCCCAGTGGTCGATGACCAGCGCGTTGGTCAGCACGGTGTCCATCGCGCCCTGTTCGCGCGCGCGCTGGCTTTGCGCCATGCCGTCGCGGATCGTCTTGCCGCCGCCGAACTTGACTTCCTCGCCGTAGCTGCCGGCGCGCAGCGTGTAGTCGGCTTCCACCTCGACCAGCAGGTTGGTGTCTGCCAGCCGCACCCGGTCACCGACCGTGGGGCCGAACATCTCCGCATAGGCATGTCGCGCAATAGTGGCCATCAGTGCGTCCCCAGATCCTGAAAGTCGACCGGCCCGTTGACCTCGGCCCGAAAGCCGTAGACCTTGCGCTCGCCGGCGTAGTCGACCAGCTCCACCGTGCGTTGTTGTCCCGGCTCGAACCGCACCGCCGTGCCAGACGCGATATTGAGCCGCATGCCGCGCGCCGCGGCGCGGTCGAACAGCAGCGCGCCATTGGTCTCGGCAAAGTGGTAGTGCGAGCCGACCTGGACCGGCCGCTCGCCGGTGTTCTGCACCACGACCGTGGTCGTGCGCCGCCCCGCATTGAGCGTGTGGTTTCCCTCCTGGGTCAGCAGTTCGCCCGGGATCATCACTTGCCCCTTCTGGACCACCAGATGGCCATAGCCGCCAGCACCCCGGCGATGGCGAAACCCCAGACGTCGGTCGCGTGCCAATGGGCTCCCGACAGGCCGTGTCCAGCGTGTGCGGTGGCGACACCGGCCCAGCTGGCGGCGATACAGGCGGCGAGGCGTGCGGGTGCGTGGCGCTTGGGCATGTCGTCCTCTTCAAATAATGGGTTGGTGGACGGTCACCAGCTTGGTGCCATCGGGAAAAGTGGCCTCGACCTGGATGTCGGGAATCATCTCGGCAATGCCGTCCATCACGTCGGCACGTGTCAACACGCTGCGGCCCGCGCCCATCAGCTGCGCCACGGTCATGCCGTCGCGCGCGCCCTCCATGACGGCGGCGCTGATCAGCGCCACCGCCTCCGGGTAGTTCAGCTTGAGGCCGCGCGCCTTGCGGCGTTCGGCCAGCAGCGCCGCGGTGAACAGCAGCAGCTTGTCTATTTCTCGTGGGGTCAGTTCCATGGCCGGACTCTGTTGGTGCGTGCAACATTGTGATGCAAGTCATGTGCCACGCAGCCGTGCACGAAATCGGCTTGGCCCCGGTGGGCGCGCTTCAAGTTGGTGCGTTTGGCGTAGCCATGCTGGTGCATCGATGCCGTTGCCGGTGGTGCAGGTCGGCCAGCAGGCCGTGCATTGGTGCCCCACAGCACGGGCGGCACGCGCGGCGCGACGCTGGCACGGCGCTTGCGTAATGGGTCATGACCCAATCTGGGGTTGTCGCTTTTCGAACGGAGAAACAAATGAATCGTCGGGCCAAGCTCAAACTGATTACCGCGTCCATTGCCCTGGGCTTTGGAATTTCTGGCGCCGCGCTTGCGCAAAGCGGAGGCACCATCAAGGTCGGCATCCTGCACAGCCTTTCGGGCACGATGGCGATATCGGAAACCGTGCTCAAGGACACGGTGCTGATGGCCATCGACGAAATCAACGCCAAGGGCGGCGTGATGGGCAAGAAACTCGAGCCGGTGGTGGTCGACCCGGCTTCCAACTGGCCGTTGTTCGCTGAGAAGACCAAACAGCTGCTCGGGCAGGACAAGGTCGCGGTGATCTTCGGTTGCTGGACCTCGGTGTCGCGCAAGTCGGTGTTGCCGGTGGTCGAAGAGATGAACGGCCTGCTGTTCTACCCGGTGCAGTACGAAGGTGAAGAGCTGTCCAAGAACGTGTTTTACACCGGCGCGGCGCCCAACCAGCAGGCCATTCCCGCAGTGGACTACCTGATGAGCAAGGAAGGCGGCGGCGCCAAGCGCTGGGTTCTGCTGGGCACCGACTACGTGTACCCGCGCACCACCAACAAGATCCTGCGCGCCTACCTGAAATCCAAGGGCGTGAAAGACACCGACATCGACGAGAAATACACTCCGTTCGGCCACTCCGACTACCAGACCATCGTGGCCGACGTGAAGAAGTTCTCGGCCGGCGGCAAGACGGCCGTGGTGTCGACCATCAACGGCGACTCCAACGTGCCGTTCTACAAGGAACTCGGCAATGCCGGCCTCAAGGCCAAGGACGTGCCGGTGGTGGCGTTCTCGGTCGGCGAGGAGGAACTGCGCGGCGTGGACACCAAACCGCTGGTGGGCCACCTGGCGGCGTGGAACTACTTCCAGTCGATCAAGAACCCGGCCAACACCGAGTTCATCAAAAAATGGTCCGACTACGCCAAGGCCAAGGGTATTGCCGGCCACAAGGACAAGCCGCTGACCAATGACCCGATGGAGGCCACCTACATCGGCATCAACATGTGGAAACAGGCGGTCGAAAAGGCCAAGTCCACCGACGTCGACAAGGTGATCGCCGCCATGGCCGGCCAGACCTTCAAGGCGCCCTCGGGCATCACGTCCAAGATGGACGAGAAGAACCACCACCTGCACAAGTCGGTGTTCATCGGCGAGATCAAGGCCGACGGCCAGTTCAACGTGGTCTGGAAGACGTCCGGCCCGGTCAAGGCCAAGCCATGGAGCCCGTACATCGAAGGCAACGACAAGAAGCCCGACGAGCCGGCGAAGATGGAAATGGCAAAGAAGTAAGAGGCGAACAGGCCCAGCGAGCGAGTGGCGAACGGGCCAAGCGCAGTCCGAGACCAGCGGGCTGGCAACGCAGGAGCCCGTGGCTGTCATGCCGGGTTTGACCCAGCATCCATGGATTGCGGGTCGGGCCCGCAGTGACAGGACACCGGGCCCGCAACGACGCAACGCCGTGCCCACCCTACAGGTTCTTTACATGCCGTTTCGAAGTCTATTTCTCGCCACCGTCTTTCTTGCAGCCGGTTATGCGCACGCGCTGACGGCGGTTGAGGCGAAGGCGATCGCCATCGGCGAGAGCGAGACACGCATCGAGGCCTTGAACAAGGCGCTGGCGAATGCGGACGACAAGACGGCCGCATTCATCCAGGCGCTCGCCGATGACGCCGTCAAGTCCGCCGGCGACAAGGTGTTCGTCGTACGCGACGGCAAGGGGCAGGACCCGGTCACGGGCGCCGCAGTGGCCGTGCCCGACGATGCGGAAGACGTGATGACCAACAACCTGATGCGCGGTGAACTCGGCACCGCGCTGGCGGCGCTCCGGCTCTTTTCCGGGGACGACAAGGTGCGCGGCGCAGCCATCGACACCCTGCTCAGCGAGACCGACGAAGCCAAGCTGCCGCTGATCGAAAAGGCGTTCGCCGCCGAGACCAGGCCGGAGTTCAAGGAGCAGCTGCAACTGGTGCGCGCGGCCATTCTGCTGAACAGCGCCGATGTGGCGAAGCGCCTGGAATCGGCAAAGCAGCTGGCGGGCAGCAACAACCGCAACACCAAGACGGTGGTGCTCGAACGGCTCAAGACCGAGACCGACCCGGGTGTCAAGGCGGCGTTGGAAGCCACCCTGCGCACCGTAGAGGCGTCGCTGGCCTGGGGCGACAGGCTGGGCGCAATGTTCAGCGGCATCAGCCTGGGCTCGATCCTGCTGCTGGTCGCGCTCGGTCTGGCCATCACCTACGGGCTGATGGGCGTCATCAACATGGCGCACGGCGAACTCATGATGGTCGGCGCCTACGCCACCTATGTGGTGCAGGGCCTGTTCCAGAAATACCTGCCCGGGGCTTTCGACTGGTACCTGGTCGCGGCGGTGCCGGCCTCGTTCCTGTCCGCCGCGCTGGTGGGCGCCGCACTCGAGCGCGGTGTTATCCGTTTCCTGTACGGCCGGCCGCTGGAGACCCTGCTGGCCACCTGGGGCATCAGCCTGATGCTGATGCAGCTGGCGCGCAGCGTCTTTGGCGCCCAGAACGTCACGGTCGAAAACCCGAACTGGATGAGTGGTGGTGTGCAGGTGCTGGGCAACCTGTCGCTGCCGTTCAACCGCCTGGTCATCATCGGTTTCGCGCTCGGCGTGTTGCTGGCGGTGGCCTGGCTGATCGGGCGCACACGCCTGGGTCTGTTCGTACGCGGCGTGACGCAGAACCGGCCGATTGCGGCCTGCATGGGTGTCAACACCGCGCGGGTCGACACC
>JANMYG010000426.1:0-18634 GCA_031381865.1 Betaproteobacteria bacterium
GGCAGTGCCTGCATCAGGGCGAGTGCCTGTTCCATCGTGCCCTCGCGCGTATCGTGGGTCAGGATGATCAGGTCGGTCTGCGCCACCTGGGGCTCGTCCGATGCACCACCCGGCGCCCCCACTTCGTCCGCCTCGCGCTGCAGCATCGCATCGATGCTGATGCCGGCGTCCGCCAGAATGCCGGTCACCTTGGCCAGCACGCCCGCCTCGTCGGCGACGCGCAGCCGCAGGTAGTAGCTGGTGATGATCTCGCTTATCGGCAGCACCGGCAGGTCGCTCATGGCATCCGGGTGAAATGCCAGGTGCGGCACGCGCTGGGCCGCGTCCGCGGTATGCAGCCGCGTGATGTCGACCAGATCGGCGATGACGGCACTCGCCGTGGGCTCGCTGCCGGCGCCCTTGCCGTAGTACAGCGTGGTGCCGACCGCATCGCCCTGCACCATCACCGCGTTCATTGCGCCTTCCACATTGGCGATCAGCCGCTTCATGGGCACCAGGCTCGGGTGCACCCGCAACTCGATGCCGCGGGCGGCGCCGGTGCTGCTGTCGTTGCTGCGCTTGGTGATGCCAAGCAACTTGATGCGGTAGCCCAGCTGCTCGGCGTACTGGATATCCTGCGAACTCAGCCCCCGGATTCCCTCGACGTAAGCGCGGTCGAACTGGACCGGGATGCCGAAGGCGATCGCCGACATGATGGTGGCCTTGTGCGCCGCGTCGATGCCGTCGATGTCGAACGTGGGGTCGGCCTCGGCGTAACCCAGGCGCTGCGCCTCCTTGAGCACTACGGCGAAGTCCAGCCCCTTGTTGCGCATCTCGCTGAGGATGAAATTGGTGGTGCCGTTGATGATTCCCGCGATCCACTGGATGCTGTTGGCCGTCAGTCCTTCGCGCAGCGCCTTGATGATCGGTATGCCGCCGGCCACCGCCGCTTCGAACGCGACCATCACCCCCTTGGCGTGTGCGGCCGCGAAGATCTCGGTGCCGTGGACCGCAAGCAGCGCCTTGTTGGCGGTCACCACGTGTTTGCCGGCGGCAATCGCCTCCATCACCAGCTGGCGCGCGATGCCGTAACCGCCGATCAGCTCGACCACGATATCGATGTCCGGGTTGGTTAGGACCGCGCGGGCGTCGTCGACGACCCGCACGTCGGGCCCCACCAGGGCCCGGGCGCGGGCAACGTCGAGGTCGGCCACCATCGTGATCTCGATGCCGCGCCCGGCGCGGCGCCGGATCTCGGCCTGGTTGCGCTTCAACACGCTAAAGGTACCGCTGCCGACGGTCCCAATGCCCAGCAGGCCCACTTGAATCGGATTCATGGATATCGTTTCTTGTTGACGAAGCGTTGACTGGCGGCGATCACGCCCGCGCTGCCACCAGTTTGACCGGGCTGTGGCCCCCCAGTTCGCTGTGGCGCTTGCGGTAATGCTCGAGGAACCTGGCGATCCGGCCGATGGCGTCACGCAGGTCATCTTCGTGCGGCAGGAACACTATCCGGAAATGGTCCGGCTTGGCCCAGTTGAAACCGGTGCCCTGGACCAGCATCACCTTGGTCTCCTGCAGCAGTTCGAGCACGAACTCCTGGTCGTCTTCGATCGGGTAGACCTGCGGATCGAGCCGGGGAAACATGTACAGCGCCGCCTGGGGCTTGACGCAACTCACGCCCGGGATCGCCGTGATGAGTTCGTATGCCAGGTCGCGCTGCCGGCGCAGCCGGCCGCCCTCGCCCACCAGGTCCTTGATGCTCTGGTATCCCCCCAGGGCGGTCTGGATCGCCCATTGGCCCGGCACGTTCGGGCACAGGCGCAGATTGGACATCATGTTCAGGCCATCGATGTAGTCCCGGGCCGGCTTCTTGTCGCCCGACACCACCATCCAGCCAGAGCGGTAGCCGCACGACCGGTAGCTCTTGCTCAGGCTGTTGAAGGTCAGCGTCAACACGTCGTCGCTCAGCGAGGCGATGGCGGTGTGTCTGGCACCGTCGTACAGGACCTTGTCGTACACCTCGTCGGCGAAGATGACCAGCCCGTGCTCGCGCGCGATCTCGATGATGCCCTTGAGCATGTCGTCCGAATACAGGGCGCCGGTCGGGTTGTTCGGGTTGATGACCACGATGCCCTTGGTGCGTGCCGTCACCTTGGAGCGGATGTCGTTCAGGTCGGGCATCCAGCCATTGGCCTCGTCGCACAGATAGTGCACCGGCGAGCCGCCAGACAACACCACCGCGGCGGTCCACAACGGGTAGTCGGGCGAGGGAATCAGCATTTCGTCGCCGTCGTTGAGCATCGCATTGCTGGCCATGACGATCAGTTCGGACGCACCATTGCCCAGATAGATGTCATCCAGCACGACGCCCTGGACGCCCTGCTGCTGGGTGTAATGCATGACCGCCTTGCGCGCCGCAAATATGCCCTTGCTGTCAGAATAACCCGCCGAATTCGGCAGGTTGCGGATCATGTCCTGCTGGATTTCTTCGGGCGAGTCGAAACCGAACACGGCAAGGTTGCCGATGTTGAGCTTGATGATCTTGTGGCCTTCCTCTTCCATGCGCTGCGCGCACTCGAGGATCGGCCCGCGGATGTCGTAGCAGACGTTGTCCAGCTTGGCAGACTTGCGTATCGTTTTCATGCTCTCTCCAGCCGCCTTCGAAGCGATGCGAAACCTATAATTTGACCACAGTTCCGCGACCAGAGACCCGATGAAACTCCAACCTGACAAATCCGATGTTCAATCCATTTCCGGTTACGGTCCGGGCTGGATCGCGGTCGATGGCGAACGCATGGACAGCAGTGTGGTGATCAGTTCGACCGGCCTGCGACTGCCCTGGCAATGCGACCGCTTCGCCGACCTCGGCGCCGAGCATTTTGCCCGCCTTGCGCGCATCGACACCGAATTGGTGATCTTCGGCAGCGGAGACCGGATCCGATTTCCAGACCCGCTCTGGCTCGCGTCGTTGATGGCCAGGCGCATTGGCCTGGAAACCATGGACACCAGGGCGGCATGCCGCACCTATAACATCCTCGCCGCCGAAGGACGCAAAGTGGTGGTGGCACTGTTGATCGAAATTGCGGCGCAATGAAGCCGATTGAAGGTCGTTTTGCGGCTAAAATAACGGGTTGTGGACGAAGTCGGTCACCTGCTGCAAACGCAGGAGCTGCTTCAACCAAGTCCTGACACATCCTGCACGCGAGACTCAAGCAACTTATGGCGATCGTTGTCAACAAACCCCTTCCTGAATTCGAAGCCAATGCCACCAGCGGCATCAAGGTGTCCAACACCACACATCTGGGCAAGACCATGGTGTTGTACTTTTACCCCAAAGACAACACACCGGGGTGCACCACGGAGGCGATGCAGTTCCGGGACAAGTACAAGGATTTTGTGAAGGCCGGCGCAACCGTGTTCGGTGTGTCACGCGACAACATGAAATCGCACGACGATTTCAAGCTCAAGCTCGAATTGCCGTTCGAGCTGATCGCCGACACAGAAGAGAAGATGTGCCACATGTTCGGTGTGGTCAAGAACAAGATCATGTATGGCAAGAAGGTCAAGGGCATCGAACGCAGCACCTTCCTGGTCGGGGCCGACGGCATTCTCAAGGAAGAGTGGCGCGGCCTGAAGGTTCCGGGCCACGTGGACGACGTTCTCAAGGCGGTCAAGGCGCTCAAGAAGTCCGCCTGACCATTGCGCCGGCGGCCTTGCAGGCCGCCGCATAATCATCCCCATGCCGCTGCCTACAGCCCCCGCGCTTTCCGGAAAAGCCGCCTTGGACCAAGGCGGCTTTTTCGCTTATGCGCGACCCTGCGCACGATTTGCCAGCCACTCGGTCATTCCATTTTTGTGAGCCATCCGGACTATGCCCTTGCCTCCCGCACCCTCCAAACGCGCCGCACTTCTGACGCATGACCTATACGACGCGGCTCCAAGAACTGCAACCGGGGCGCCCAGAAGGGGACAAAAAGACAGCGACCAACAGCCGGCGGCGGGGCAGGCGGTGGCGCGTGAACAGGAGCACAAGCTCCCGCCTGTGCATGCCCGCAACGTGCCCTCCGTTGAGAGGGCCGCACATGGCGGGCGCGGCGCCGTTGTCAGCGTCGCCATCGGCAGCCCTGTGGTGTCGGCAGCAGAGCAAAGCCAGGACGAGCGGTTGCCCGTGCCACCGCTGAAGGCCAAGAAACGCAAGAGTTCGGGGCAGGCCAAGCTGTTCGTGCTCGACACCAACGTGCTGCTGCACGATCCGATGTGCCTGTTTCGATTCGAGGAACACGACATCTTCCTGCCGATGATCGTGCTGGAGGAACTCGACGGCCACAAGAAGGGAATGACCGAGGTGGCGCGCAATGCGCGCCAGACCAGCCGCTCGCTCGACGCCCTCGCCGGTACGAACGGCGCGGACATCGGGGACGGATTGCGGCTGGACAGCACGGGCCATCGCGAGGCCAAGGGAAAACTGTTCTTCCAGACCCAGGCGCTGCACTACGCCCTTCCGCTGAGCCTGCCGCAGGGCAAGGCCGACAACCAGATTCTCGGGGTGGTCGAGTCGCTGCGCCAGCAATACATCACCAACCGTGGTGAAACAAGTGTTGCGGCGCGGGAGGTGGTGCTGGTGTCCAAGGACATCAACATGCGCGTGAAGGCGCGCGCACTTGGCCTGACCACGGACGACTACCAGAACGACAAGACGCTCGAGGACGGCGACCTGTTGTATGCGGGCTCATTTGCCCTGCCCAGCGACTTCTGGGCCACGCATGGGCAGACGGTGGAGAGCTGGCAGCAGGGGCAGCACACCTTCTACCGCATCTCGGGCCCGGTGGTGCCCAGCTTGCTGATCAACCAGTTCGTCTATTTCGAGTCGCCCGGTGAGCCAAGCCTGTATGCGCGCGTGACCGAAATCCGCGGCAAGACAGCGGTGTTCAAGACCCTCAAGGACTTCAACCATCTCAAGAACGCGGTGTGGGGGGTGACCACACGCAATCGGGAACAGAATTTTGCGATGAACCTCCTGATGGACCCGGAGGTCGATTTCGTGACCCTGACCGGCACGGCCGGCAGCGGCAAGACATTGATGGCGCTGGCCGCCGGCCTGACGCAGGTTCTCGATGACCGGCGTTATACCGAGATCATCGTCACGCGGGCCACGGTCAGCGTGGGCGAAGACATCGGCTTCCTGCCCGGCACCGAAGAAGAGAAGATGGGCCCCTGGATGGGCGCGCTCGACGACAACCTCGAGGTGCTGGGAAAGACCGACACCAGCGCCGGCGAGTGGGGCCGGGCCGCCACCAGCGAACTTATCCGCAGCCGCATCAAGATCAAGAGCATGAATTTCATGCGCGGACGCACCTTCCTGAACAAGTACGTGATCATCGACGAGGCGCAGAACCTGACCCCCAAACAGATGAAGACGCTGGTGACCCGGGCCGGTCCCGGGACCAAGATCATCTGCATGGGCAATCTGGCGCAGATCGATACGCCGTACCTGACCGAAGGTTCCTCCGGCCTGACCTTCGCGGTGGACAAATTCAAAGGGTGGCCACACGGCGGTCACATCACGCTGGCGCGCGGAGAGCGCTCGCGCCTGGCGGACTTTGCCAGCGAAGTCCTCTGACCCATCGCAGACCGCAGCCTAGAAGTCGCCACCACCCCCGCCGGCAAGGCTTTCGAACTTGGTGATCGGCTTGAGGAACGCCAGCTTGACGACGCCGGTGGGACCATTGCGCTGCTTGGCGATGATGACTTCGGCCACACCCGGTTCCTTGCACGCGTCCTTGGTGTAGTACTCGTCGCGGTAGATGAACATGATGATGTCGGCGTCCTGCTCGATCGCGCCGGACTCGCGCAGGTCGCTCATCATCGGACGTTTGTCGGGCCGGGTCTCGACGCTGCGGTTGAGCTGCGACAACGCGACCACCGGACACTTCAACTCCTTGGCCAGCATCTTGAGTCCGCGTGAAATCTCGCCCAGTTCAGTCGCGCGGTTTTCATCCGACGACGAGGACCCGCTCATCAGCTGCAGGTAGTCCACGACGATCAGCCCCAGTTGCCCGCACTGGCGCGCCAGGCGCCGGGCATTGGCGCGCAACTCGCTGGACGTCAGGCCGGCGCTCTCGTCGATATGCAACGAGATATTGCGCAGCTTTTCGATCGCTTCGGTCAGGCGCGGCCATTCCTCGTCTGTCAGCTTGCCGGTTCGCAGGTGGCTCTGGTCGATGCGGCCGATCGATCCGACGATCCGGACCGCCAGTTGCGCCGCGCCCATTTCCATCGAAAACACCGCCACTGGCAACCCTTCGTGCAGCGCCACGTGTTCCGCGA
Organism: Betaproteobacteria bacterium; assembly: GCA_031381865.1. Lineage (GTDB taxonomy): Bacteria > Pseudomonadota > Gammaproteobacteria > Burkholderiales > Burkholderiaceae_C > CAISIP01. The sequence goes on from JANMYG010000426.1 coordinate 6,310, forward strand.
TGTTGATCGCCAGCGCCGTCTTGCCCATCGACGGCCGTGCCGCCAGCACGATCAGGTCGCCCGCCTGAAAACCAGCGGTCAAGCGGTCCAGATCGTAGAAACCGGTCGGCACGCCAGTGACGTCATTGGGGTTGTCCGCCATCTCCTGGACCCGGTCGAGCAGTTGCACAACCAGCGAGTCCATGCCCTGGAAGCCCTGCTTCATGCGCGAACCCTGCTCGCCGATATTGAAGATCTTCTGTTCGGCTTCGTCCACGATGTCCGCCACCGGCCGACCCTGTGGGTTGAAGGCGTTGGTGGCGATTTCATCGCTGGCGCTGACCAGCTTGCGCAGGATCGAACGCTCGCGCACGATCTCTGCGTAGCGACGGATATTGCCGGCGCTGGGAACGTATTGCGCCAACGAGTTGAGGTAGGACAGCCCACCAACCTCCTCCGCCTTGCCCTGGTTCTGCAGGTGTTCGAACACCGTGATGACATCGGCCGGTTTGGACGCATTGATCAACGCGCCGACCGCGCCGTACACGAGCCGATGCTCGTAGCGGTAGAAGTCGGCATCGGTCAGCAGGTCGGAGACCCGATCCCAAGCGCCGTTGTCCAGAAGCAGCCCCCCCAGCACGCTGGATTCGGCCTCGATCGAATGGGGCGGAATGCGCAATTGCGCGACCTGGCGGTCGTGGCTAAAGCCATCCACGGCGGAAAGTACGGCGGACATGTTGATTTCCTTGAAGCCCTTGATGCTACGCCGGCGCGTCACGTGCGTCGAGTGAATTGCTGGGCATAAATAGCTGACAAGCTGTGCGCAAACTGTGCACAGCAAGTGGAAAGTGCGCTGGAAAAACAAGAGCCACCATGGCGGGCGCCCTGGTGGCTCACAACGGGTGCCGAAGCCCCGCTAGACCGGACACGCGACGGCTGGCTGCCGCTGCGTGTGCCCAGCGATTATCTAGGTCGTTTCGCCGTACACCGACACCGTGATGTCCACCACCACGTCGGTGTGCAGTGCAACACTGACGGCGCTGTCGCCCACAACCTTGATCGGGCCGGTGGGCATGCGCACCTGCGACTTGACCACCTTGTAGCCTTGTTTGTTCAGCTCTTCGGCGATGTCGGAGTTGGTCACCGAGCCAAAAAGACGTCCGTCGACGCCGGCTTTCTGGGTCAACTTGATCGCGGTCCCGGCCAGCTTCTCGCCCAGTGCCTGCGATTCCGCCAGTTTGCCGGTGGCGGCCTTTTCGAGCTCGGCGCGCTTGACTTCGAACTCCTGCTTGGCGGCTGCGGTCGCGCGGCGGGCACGGCCAGAGGGAATCAGGAAATTGCGCGCGTAACCGTCTTTGACCTTGACGATTTCGCCCAGGTTGCCAAGGTTCACGACCTTGTCGAGCAGAATGATTTGCATTTTCGTGGCTCCCTTAGATGCGGTGCTGGTCGCTGTACGGCAACATGGCCAGGAAACGCGCGCGTTTGATGGCTGTGTTGAGCTGGCGCTGGAAGATGGCGCGGGTGCCGGTCAGGCGGGCGGGAATGATCTTGCCGTTTTCGGCGATGAAATCGCGCAAGGTATCGATGTCCTTGTAGTCGATTTCTTCCACGCCGGTCACGGTAAAGCGGCAGAAGCGCTTGCGCTTGAACAGCAGGTTTTGGGCCGGGCGCTTGGGACGCTTGTCTTTGTTGAATCGTTTTGGTGCTGGCATGGTGCTTTCCTACGTTGTTTCGGGGTGCTGCCGCGTTCGACGCGCCGGCTTCCTCGAAGAAGATGCTTATTGGTCTTGAAGAATTTCCTGGATGTGGAACACGACACTTTTTCCGCTTCGGGGAGTTGCGAGAAAACCGCTGAACTTCCAGACACTGCCCGTGGCCTGCTTCGCAAGCCGCTCGGCCATGGTGCCAAGAGCCACCGCCTTCACGGCTGCCTTGACCTGTCTTGCCTGCCCCGCCTCCATGACACTTGAAGCATGTTCAAGCCTCAGGTTCAGCGCCGGTAATCCTGCCGGCGTATAACGCATCGCTTGGATCTCGGCGATACAGGCAGTGATGACAAGCAGGTTGGCAGCTTCGCTCACCCTATCGCGGTGTTATCTGTCCGAACCGTGAAACTCGGCCTGCTGGGCCTTGCGCGCGTCTTCGCGCTCGACCGTCTTCATCATCGATGAAGGCCCGGTGTCCGCCTTCTTCCGGGCGACCGTCAGGTGGCGCAATACGGCGTCGTTGAACTTGAACGCGTGCTCCAGTTCGACCATCACGGCCTGGTCCGCTTCGATGTTGATACACAAATAATGCGCTTTTGCCAGCTTGTTGATCATGTAGATCAACTGGCGCCGACCCCAGTCCTCGACGCGATGGACTTTGCCCCCGCCGGCCGTGATCATGCCCTTGTATCGTTCCAGCATGGCCGGAACCTGTTCGCTCTGATCCGGGTGGATCATGAGGATGATTTCATAGTGACGCATTGGTACTCCTTGTGGGTAACCCAGGTGTGGGTCGGTAAAGCCACCCTCAGCGTCTAATTGAGGTGTGGCAAGGCGAAGCCCGAGATTATATGCCAACGGGGCGACGGCGCGCCAGATCAAGCTATCGCAATGCAGACACCGGCCCGAGGTCCGGCACAAGCCCGGCACTGAAAAAAAGCCCGGCAACCGAGGTTGCCGGGCTTGCTGTCGCCGCCGGCACATGCACCGCGCGTCGGGCCCTTCGGCCGGTCAGCTTGTCTTCATGTTCGGATATCGCAAGTATTCGACCAGCTGCTGGATTTTGCGGCTCGGCGCCGGGGTCACCAGGCTGACCAGGATGATCACGGCAAATCCGATCGGCACACCAAACAGGCCGGCCGAGATCGGCTGGATGTCCCACCACAATTGCACCGGAGATGTCACACCGAAGACGCCCCGCATCCACGGCTGCGTCGTGATCATGTAGTAGAAGGTTGTTCCCAACCCCGCCACCATGCCCAGCGAGGCCGCAATTCCAGTCGCCCGCTTCCAGAAAATTCCCAGAGTGAGCGCCGGGAAAAATGCTGCTGCGGCGAACGAGAACGCTGCCGATACCAGGAACAGGATGTCCGCCGGTTTCTGCGATGCAACATAGGCAGCGGCCAGGGCCACCAGCAGCAGCAGCATCTTGGACAACGCCACCCGGCGCGCCGTAGAAGCGTTCGGGTCGATCATCTTGTAGTACAGGTCGTGGCTCAGGGCGTTGGCAATCGTCAGCAGCAGGCCGTCCGCTGTGGACAGCGCCGCAGCCAGACCACCTGCTGCGACGAGGCCGGAGATCACGTAAGGCAGGCCGCCAATTTCCGGCGTGGCAAGCACCACGATGTCGCCACCGATCGACATCTCGTTCAACTGCAAGATTCCGTCCTTGTTGACGTCTGTCACGGACAAAAGGGTCGGATCCACCTTGGCCCAGGACGCTACCCAAGCCGGCAACTGGTCGAACGGAGTACCCACGACCAGCGTGAAAACCTCGTACTTGACAAGAACCGCCAGCGCAGGTGCCGTGAAATACAGCAGGAAGATGAAGAACAACGACCAGCTCACCGATTCACGCGCCTCCTTGACGCTGGGCACGGTGTAGTAACGCATGAGAATGTGCGGCAGCGCGGCAGTACCCACCATCAGGCAGAAGATCAGCGCCAGGAAGTTGCGACGCGACACGTCGTAGGCTTTCTGTGCGGCAGCATCGCCATTCGGGTCACCGGCGTATTGGGTCGCATGGGCCGGCATGCCATTGAGCGGCTTGGACTTGTTGTCCGCGCTCGCCTTGGCCGCGGTCCACGCGGTCTTTGCGGTCGCCGCGTCCTTGGGCATCGCAGCCAACGCCTTTTCTGCCGCTGCGATTTCCGACGCGGGTCCGTTCGCAGCCTTCAAGTCGGCCACTTTTTTCTCGGCCGCGACCTTGTCCGCCGCCAGCGCAGTCGCTGGATCCTTGAGCTTTTCCGCCAACGCCGCGGAGCGCTGCTTGAAGACCTCGCGCACCTCCAGTTCCTTCGGATCGGCAGTCAGCTTCTTCTCCAGCGCCGTCACCTTCTCCAACTGGAAGCCGTAGATCGCCTGCGGAATCGGCACGCTGGTCTGTTTGACCGACAGCCACACCACCGGGATCAAGTAGGCCACGATCAGGATGATGTACTGCGCGACCTGCGTCCAGGTAACGGCGCGCATGCCGCCCAGGAACGAACACACCAAGATGCCGCCAAGCCCAAGGAAAATCCCGAGCTCGAACTGAACGCCGGTCAGGCGCGAGGTGATCAGGCCCACGCCGTAAATCTGCGCCACGACGTAGGTAAATGAGCACAGGATGGCGGCAACGATGCCGATGAAACGCGGCAGGTTGCCGCCGTAACGCTCGCCCAGGAAGTCGGGCACGGTGAACTGGCCGAACTTGCGCATGTAGGGCGCCAGGAACAGCGCGACCAGGCAGTAACCGCCGGTCCAGCCCATGATGAAGGCCAGACCCGCGTAGCCGGTCAGGTACAAGGTCCCGGCCATACCGATGAAGGACGCGGCCGACATCCAGTCCGCACCTGTCGCCATCCCGTTATAGACGGCTGGCACACGACGCCCGGCTACGTAGTATTCGGCCGCATCGTTGGTGCGGCTCATGACGCCGATCCCGGCATACAGGCCAATCGTCGCCAGCAGGAAAATGAAGCCGATCCACTGCCTGGACAACCCCATCTGCTCCAGCACAGCCAGAACGACCACAAACCCAAGAAATCCGCCCGTGTACCACGTGTACACCTTGTTCAGATTCTGCTTGAAAGCCGCCTTGGAGGCGGAGTTGCTGACGCTGTTGTCAACCGAGCCAAACATTCCAGCCATGGTTATTCCTCTACTTCTTGAACGCCATGCTCGATGTCCAGTTTGCCCATGTAACGGGCATAGAACCAGATGATCAAGCAATAAATGATCAAAGAACCTTGTGCTCCCATCCAGAAGCTAAAGGGCCAGCCAAAAAAATTGAAACTCAATTCACGCGCGTAATAACTCACGACAAACGTTACGACGAACCAGATCGCGAGCAGTATTCCCGTGATATTCAGGTTCTTTCGCCAGTAACGGTGCTGGGTCTCGGTCAACTCCATGTCATTTACCTCCAACAACAAAACCCTTTCGGGCGGTTCGCGATCACCACTTGTCTTCCTCAGGTGGCCTGCACGCCGGATCGCGCCTTTTCTTCAAATAACCATTCCGCTGGTCAACCCCTGCAAACACCAGGCCTGACGGCCCACCGTTCATGAAGACTGCGCAATGCGCAGCCCGGTTTCGCGCTCCAGCTGAGCGGCCACTTTGGGCTCGAACCCGTTGAGGTGGCGAATGATCTTCACCGCCTCATCGGGCTGTTGCCGGTCAACATGAACCCGCGCCAGCTGATACCAGCCGAACGGGCTCATGGGTTGCAGTTCGGTATTTTTTCTGAGCGCGATCACGGCTTCTTCAAAGCGCCGGTCTCGGATCAACACCAGCGCCAGTCCGTACCAGGCACGGTCCATCTTGGGCTCGACCTCTATGGCACGCCGGAACGCTGGCTCGGCCTCGCTGGAGCGACCCATGTCGTCCAGCATATAACCCAGGTTGAACCATGCGGCCGAGTGGTCAGGGTGTGCCGCGGCCAAGGCCTGCAGCGCCTCCACTGCGCCGTGTTTGTCGCCCAGCTCGCCCAACAGGTGCGCGCGACTGGCCATGACATAACGATTGGACGGCGCGAGCGATAGCATCGCGTCGAAACGCTCCAGCGCCGCGCGCTTCTGGCCAAAAACCAGCAACACAATCGCCTGCGCCTTGAGGAACAGGTAACTCAGCGCCTGCCTCATCTGCAAAGCTCCACGCCAATTTGCAGACAGGTCTGGATCTTCAGGATAGTGACGCCCAACCAGACGAACGCCAGCAACAGGAATGCCACAAGGGGCAGATGCCGCTCGACCACGAACCGCGGCGAAACGGCGCGCGCCACGACAACAAAGGGTTTGCCCATGATCTGGAGAATCTGGTAGAACAAATTCTTGTCGCGCTTGGCGCCCGCCAGCAAACCCAGAAGCCACTGGCCCAACAGCGCCAGCAGGGCGATCTCGGCGATCAACTTCACTGTGGTGACAACGGCTAACATTTGGTCCTTTTTCAGACGGTTAGGCCCATTGTTGGTGCGCGCCTTACCGACTGCTTACAAACCAGCAAGGAAGACCCCAACCCTAGGGAAGACCCACATGGGGTTTTCCCGGGTGTGCATCGGCTGGAGTGAAGGCCCTACACGCCCGCCCGTCGGGCTCAAGCCGCCAGCTGGCGCCATGTGGCGATCACGGAGTCCGGATTGAGGGAAATCGAACTGATACCTTCGTCCCTGAGCCACAAGGCGAAATCGGGATGGTCGCTCGGACCCTGGCCGCAGATGCCGACGTACTTGTCCTGGGCCAGACACGCCTGGATGGCCTGTCGAATCAGCGCCTTGACAGCCGGGTCGCGCTCGTCGAAGTCCGCCGCGAGCAGCTCGAGGCCAGAATCACGATCGAGGCCAAGCGTGAGTTGTGTGAGGTCATTCGAACCGATGGAGAAGCCATCGAAATACTGGAGGAACTCGGTGGCCAGGATGGCGTTGCTCGGTATTTCGCACATCATGATGATCTTGAGGCCTGCTTGCTCCGGCGCGCCGGCTTCCCCCATGGCGCCGTCGCCCCGGCGCAGCCCGTGCGCAGCGAGCAGGTGCGTGACCTTGCGCGCCTGCTCGAGGGTGCGTACGAATGGCACCATCACCTGCACGTTGGTCAACCCCATGGCGTCACGCACACGCACCAGGGCTTCGCACTCCATCGCAAACGCCTCGCCGAATTCGGCGCTGACGTAGCGGGCCGCGCCCCGAAAGCCCAACATGGGATTCTCCTCCTCGGGTTCGTACCGGCTGCCGCCAATCAGCTTGCGGTATTCATTGCTCTTGAAATCGGACAACCGAACAATCACCGGCTTGGGCCAGAACGCCGCGGCGATCGTGGCCACGCCTTCAGCCACGCGGTCGACATAAAACGCACGTGGTGAGGCATGGCCGCGGGCTACCGATTCAACCGCCTTCTTCAGGTCGGCGTCGATGTTGGGATAGTCCAGAATGGCCTTCGGGTGCACCCCGATGTTGTTGTTGATGATGAATTCCAGTCGCGCCAATCCGACCCCCGAATTGGGCAACTGGCAAAAGTCGAACGCCAACTGCGGATTGCCGACATTCATCATGATCTTGAGCGGCAACTCGGGCATCGCGCCGCGTTCGACCTCCTGCACTTCGGTTTCGAGCAATCCGTCGTAGACAAAACCGGTATCGCCTTCGGCGCAACTCACCGTCACGAGCACCCCCTCCTTCAACTGGTCAGTGGCGTTTCCACAACCCACGACGGCCGGAATTCCGAGCTCGCGCGCGATGATGGCTGCGTGGCAGGTGCGACCGCCGCGGTTGGTCACGATGGCCGACGCCCGCTTCATCACCGGCTCCCAGTTGGGGTCGGTCATGTCCGTGACCAGGATGTCGCCCGGCTGCACCTTGTCCATTTCGCCGATGTTGTGCACCACGCGTACCGGCCCGGTGCCGATCTTCTGGCCGATCGCCCGACCCTCGACCAGCACGTGGCCCTTGCTCTTGAGTCTGTAGCGGTGTTCGGGCTTGCCGGCGCTCTGGCTCTTGACCGTCTCCGGACGCGCCTGCAGGATGTACAACTGGCCGTCGTGCCCGTCCTTGCCCCACTCGATGTCCATGGCGCGGCCGTAGTGTTCCTCGATCACCAGCGCATAGGCCGCCAATTGTTCGACGTCTGAGTCGCTGAGCGAATAACGATTTCGCAGCTCCGTCGGCACGTCCGTCGTCTTGACCAGTTTTCCGCTGGCCGCTTTTTCCGCTGCGGATGTGAACTGCATCTGCAGCAGCTTGGACCCCAGGCTGCGCCGGATGATGGCGCGCTTGCCCGCGCGCAGCATCGGCTTGTGCACGTAGAACTCGTCGGGGTTGACGGCGCCCTGCACCACCGTTTCGCCCAGCCCATAGCTGGAAGTGATGAACACCACGTCTTCGAAGCCGGACTCGGTATCGATGGTAAACATCACGCCCGCTGCACCGAGATCGGAACGCACCATACGCTGTATTCCGGCGCTCAGGGCCACGTGCTCGTGCGCGAAACCCTTGTGTACGCGGTAGCTGATCGCGCGGTCGTTGTACAGGGACGCGAACACTTCCCGGATCTTGTGCAGGATCTCGTCGATCCCCGCCACGTTCAGGAAAGTCTCCTGCTGTCCAGCGAAAGACGCGTCCGGCAGGTCCTCCGCCGTGGCCGAAGAACGGACCGCAAAGGTCGCGCCCGGCATGCCCCCGCTGAGCTCGGCGAACGCCGATCGGATGGCTTGCTCAAGGTCCAGCGGAAACGGCTGCGCCTCCACCAGAGCGCGAATCTCGGCGCCGGCAAGGGCCAGGGCACGCACGTCGTCCGTGTCCAGGGCGGCGAGGCGGGCGTTGATCTTTTCTGCCAGTCCGCCGAAGGCCAGAAAGGCGCGAAACGCATGCGCCGTGGTCGCGAAACCGGTGGGAACCTTGACACCGGTGGGCAGGTGCGAAATCATCTCACCGAGGCTGGCATTCTTTCCGCCTACCGCCTCTACATCGCCCATTCTCAGGTTCTCGAACGCTACGACCAGGGCGGTCGGTCCAAACAATGCGGACATGGGAAAACTCCGAAGGTGAAAAACGGGTTCGCCGGGCCGGCCTCCAACATATCGGGGCCGGTGGCATCCATTGCGTCGCCAAATCTTTGTGCTCTACTTGTTGGCTGCGCGCGCTGCATGGAGGGGAAAATCGGAAAATGCGATAGATTGCGGCCATTGTAGATTGCCGTCCGCCAGCGAAAGCGGGTCGAACAACGTGCCCGAGCGGCTCCAACCCGTGACAATTCACCATGCCGAACCGCACCGTATTCTTCATCTCCGATGGAACCGGGATCACCGCCGAGACTTTTGGCAATGCCATCCTGGCCCAGTTCGAAATGAAGGCGCGCCACATCCGCCTGCCCTTCGTGGACACGGCCGACAAGGCGCACCAGACCGTGCGCCAGATCAACCACACGGCGCTGGTGGACGGCAAGAAGCCGATCGTGTTCACGACTCTGGTGAACATGGAGATTCTGAGGATCATCCAGCAGGGCTGCCAGGGCATGCTGCTGGACATGTTCGGCACTTTCGTGCATCCGCTCGAGACCGAACTGCAGATCAAGTCAAACCACCGTGTTGGCCGGTTCAGCGATGCCAGCAAGAGCAAGGAATACCAGGACCGCATCGAGGCCATCAATTTCTCGCTGGCCCATGACGACGGGCAGTCCAATCGCGACCTCGAACATTCCGACGTGATTCTTGTGGGGGTCAGCCGAAGCGGGAAGACGCCCACGTCGCTGTACCTGGCGATGCAATATGGCTTGAAGGCTTCGAATTACCCGCTGATCCCCGAGGATTTCGAGCGCCAGCAGTTGCCTGCCGCGCTGCTGCCCCATCGCGCGAAATTGTTCGGGTTGACGATCGCGCCCGAGCGCCTGAGCGAGATCCGTCATGAACGCCGACCCAACTCGCGTTACGCATCGATCGAGAATTGCCGTATGGAAGTGTCTGAAGGTGAAGCGATGATGCGCCGCAGCAGCATCCGCTGGTTGTCCACCACGACCAAGTCGATCGAGGAAATCGCCACCACGATCCTGCAGGAGATCAGGCCGGAGCGACTGAGCTACTGATACCCCGCGCCAAGCCTGGCGCGCCAGCCTTTACAGGCCAAGTGCGGTTATGCCGACAATCGCGACCCGCGCGTCCTCCTGGGATTTGACGCCACTGACTCCGACCGCGCCCAGGCATTGGCCGTCCTTCATGATCGGCACGCCACCTTCGAGCATCCCATCGAGTACCGGTACGCTGAGGAACGACTGGCGGCCGCCGTTGATCATGTCCTCGTAGACCTTGCTGTCCCGGCGCCCCAGAGCGGCGGTTCGCGCCTTGGCCGGCGCAATATGGGCAGAGATCGCAGCCGCACCGTCGAGCCGCTGCAAGTACAACAAATGGCCGCCGTCGTCCACCACCGCGATCGACACGGCCCAGCCATGGGTGGCCGCCTCCGCTTCCGCAGCAGCGGCCAACTTCTTGATATCGGCGAGTTCGAGTACGGGTTTGCTTTTCATGGGCTTGGATCAGAAAGACGGTGGGCACCACCGCGGCCCGGCAAGCATAACCGGTGTCGCTTCGCCGGCCGGCCAGCCAGCCATGGAAAAACAACCCTGCTCCAGTACGGCAATTGCGGCTTGAAGATTTGGGATGCGGCCTTGATTTACCCTAGAATCCGCCCCATCTGCCTGGCAGAGTAACAAAGGAGTCCATGAAATGAACGACCGCGTACAAACCATCGGCCAGACTGCTGGCTACGGTTATGAGATATCTGCGCAGCAACGCAACAAGGTGCTGCGGAACACCTATTGGCTGCTGGCCTTGAGCATGCTGCCGACCGTGCTTGGTGCTTGGGTCGGCGTCACAACCGGTATCACTGCCTCGCTCGGCGGTGGCCTGGGCCTGGTCGTATTCCTGGGTGGTGCGTTCGGCTTCATGTTCGCGATCGAAAAGACAAAGAACTCCGCCATGGGCGTGCCAGTGTTGCTGGCGTTCACGTTCTTCATGGGGTTGATGTTGTCGCGCCTGATCGCCATGGTGCTTGGATTCAAGAACGGTTCCGAACTCATCATGATGGCCTTTGGCGGCACGGCCGGCGTGTTTTTCGTCATGGCCAGCCTGGCAACCGTCATCAAGCGCGACTTGACCGGCATGGGCAAGTGGCTGACGGTCGGGGCGCTGGTCCTGATGGTCGGCGCGATCATCAATGTATTCGTGGCATCCAGCGCCGGCATGATGGTCATTTCGGTACTGGCGATCGGCATCTTCAGCGCGTTCATGCTGTTTGACCTCAAACGCATCGTGGACGGCGGTGAAACCAATTACATCAGCGCCACATTGGGCTTGTACCTCAGCATCTACAACGTGTTCCAGAGTCTCTTGATGCTGCTGGGCATTGGCGGCGGCAGCAACGACTAGAAACCGGCCCGACCCCGCTTCGAAAAGGACCCCGAAAGGGGTCTTTTTCTTGGGCTTGGGGCTCAGCGCGGCTTCAGCAAACTGCGCAATCTGCCGATAATCGTGGAACTATCCTGCCGCCCCGATGAAATTCCGCCTGCTGCCCGTCGCACTCACCTTGCTGTTGGCCGGGTGCGAGATTCCGGGTCTGGGTCCGGATCCCAGAATCGCGCAGCGCGAAGCCGACGGCAAGGCCATTGGAGGGGCCTGCAGACACGCGCTGCGCGGCATCGAGGACTGCTACGGACTGAATGAAAAGGCGCTCAAGACAGCTGTCTTCGAAGGCTGGAAGGAAATGGACCAGTACATGCGCGAGAACAAGATCGAAGGCATAGCGCCCAAAGAGGCAAAGGCGCAGGAAAGCGAAGAGGTCGTGCTGGAAGAAAAACGGCCCAGGAACGCTGGGACCGACAAGATGATCGCCGAAACGCGGCCCAAGACCGACGCGGTGATCGCATCGAAAAAACCGGTCGAGAAGACGGTGGCGAAAGCTGCCCCACACTGACAGCGCGAACCGTCAGTCCGCCGTCGGTCCGTCCGCCCTATCGAACACCGCAATACTTTCCACGTGGGCGGTATGCGGAAACATGTTGACAACACCAGCCGCTGAACAGGTATAACCCGCCTGGTGCACCAGCAACCCGGCGTCGCGGGCGAGGGTCGCCGGATTACAACTTACGTACACGATGCGTTTCGGCGGACTCCAGTTGCCTGTGGCAGCGTCGAGACCGGGCGACCCGGCGGGCTGATCCAGCCGCGCGACGCATTGGGCCGAGGACGGGTGGGCCTGGTGCAGGTCCGCCAAAGCCTTGACCAGCGCGAACGCGCCTTCGCGCGGTGGATCGAGCAGCCACCTTTGGGCGGTGCCATCGCCGCGCAGTTTGTCGGCCGTCATCTCGAACAGGTCGCGCGCAACAAAGAGGGTTGTGCCCAGCACCGGAACCGCACCATTGGCAGCACGAATCGCTTGCGCATTGTCCAGCGCCCGGGCGACCAGCGCCTTGCTGCCTTCCACGCCAAGGACCTCACTCGCCTGTGTGGCCAGCGGAAAAGTGAAGTTTCCAAGGCCGCAAAACCAGTCGATCACGCGTTCGCTTTTCCGTGTCCCCAGAAGACGCAGCGCCTGACCCACCAGCACACGGTTGACAAATGGATTGACCTGTGTGAAATCGGTCGGCCTGAACGGGATGCGAAGCCCGAACTCGGGC
>JANMYG010000427.1:0-9049 GCA_031381865.1 Betaproteobacteria bacterium
CGCTGTGCTCCAGAGCCGGCGCCGCCGCGTCCGTCGGCGATGCGGTAGGTGCCTGCGCTATGCCACGCCATACGAATGAAGAACGGACCATAGTGGCCATAGTCCGCAGGCCACCAGTCCTGCGAATCGGTCATCAGGGCATGCAGGTCCTTGACCACGGCATCCAGGTCCAGGCTCCTGAACTCCTGCGCGTAATCGAACGCCTCGCCCATGGGGTCGGACACGGCGGAGTGCTGGTGCAGGATTTTCAGGTTCAGTTGATGGGGCCACCACGTCGCGCTCGAGGCGGCCCCTGCCGCGGTGGGTTTGCGCGCGCCGCCCGACATCGGACACTGGGTTTCTGTTGCCACGGTTTTCTCCTTCGGTGGTTCGCCATTTGCGAACCAGACCAGTCTAGGGTTCGGGCATCGATCGAGCAACGAGATTTTGCCAATGGTGTCGATAGCGCGGCCTGACAAGCCCAGCGGTCCTGTCGCTGGCTCTGCGCTGCCGGACGGTCTCGAGGACCCCGGGTCGTCGGGCACACCTGGCTATCGGCGCAAGCACGAAACACAGTCGGTCACCGGGCAGCGGCCGAGGCGGCGGCACCGGGCGGCTTTGCGCCGCTGGCCAGGGACGGCGCCTGGCGTGCGACTTCCATTGCCTGTCGCACCTTGGCCGCGTCCTTGGCGCGCAATCCCTCCGCCATGGCCTGGGAAGCGTTGGTGCGCAGCGCGGCGTATTTCCGCAGTATCTCCAGCGTCCTGGCGGATGGAGCCGCCGCATCCAGACTGAGCGCTGAAAGCTGTTCGAAACTCTCCTGGTAGTCCGCCGTCACACCTGTGTCGATCCGCCCGGCAATCTGATCGAACGACTGTGCATCGCGTCTGCCGGTGGCGAGAATGGCGTCCCAGCGTTCGCTGATGCGCCGGTCATCGCTCAGGAATTGCCGGATCGCCGCGCGCGCACGCTGTTCTTCCCCAAGGCGGTAACTCGGCGCCGGGATACGTGCCACCAGCACCACGCAGGTCGCAGCCAGGGCGAGCGCCGACAACCACCGGCCAAACCGGCCGCGCGGGCTGCCGGGCGTCCAGGGCCGGGCCAGCACACCGCCCAGCAACGCGCCGGCGAGCAGGCCGCCGATGTGTGCCGCGTTGTCGATGCCCGGAACCACCTGCCCCATGGCGAGGGCGAACAGCGAGAAGGCGCTGGCGGCGGCGAAGAACCAGCGAAACTCGCCGCGCTCGACGTGGCGGCGCTCGCGCCACAAGAACACCAGCAGGGCGCCGTACAGACTGAAGATCGCGCCCGACGCGCCGCCGGAAACGGCCTGGTTGCCCTGCACCACCAGCGACAGCAGGTTGCCGATGGCGCCGCTTGCGAGGTACAGCAGCAGGAACCGCGGCCGTCCGTACAGCCGTTCGACCAGCCGGCCCACGTCCCACAGGGCCCACATGTTCAGCGCCAGGTGCACCACCCCGAAGTGCAGAAACATGGCGCTCAGCAGCCGCCACCATTGGCCGTCCTGTGTCGCCGGGCCGAAGTTGGCGCCCCAGGCCAGCTGCACGCTGTTCGAGGTATGCCACAGGCCGGCGCCGGCCAACAGCATGATCACGAAGATCGCGGTGTTGACCACCAGCAGGCCAAGCGTGACCGGCGCGCGGCGCGAGCTGTCGTGCATCAGGTGCGTCAGCGTGCCGGGTTCCGGCCGTGCCCGGTTGTCCGCCGCGAAAAGGGTGTCGGTCATGCAGTCCTGTATTACAACGCTAAGCCCGACGCCGACTGTTGCCGGTCACGCCGGGGCGGGTTCAGGGCTGGACGATGGGTCGAAAATGGAGACAATCCGCACATGACCACGCATGCCCATACCCCCGCCACGCCATTGTCCACGCTGGATGCGACCCGCATCGACGATACCCGCATCGGCGCCGTACGCCCGCTGATCACGCCAGCGTTGCTGCAGGAGTGGCTGCCGGTGTCGGTGGCCGCGCTGGCGCTGGTCGAGCAAAGCCGGGTCGACATCTCACGTGTGCTGCACGGAGCCGACAACCGGCTGGTGGTGGTCGTGGGGCCGTGCTCGATCCACAACCACGCGCAGGCGCTGGAGTACGCGCGCCAGCTCAAGGCGCAGGCCGACGCACTGCAAGCCGAGCTGCTGATCGTCATGCGGGTCTACTTCGAAAAGCCGCGCACCACCGTCGGCTGGAAGGGGTACATCAACGACCCCCATCTGGACGGCAGTTTTGCGATCAACGAAGGGCTCGAGATGGCGCGCCGACTGCTGCTCGACATATTGGCGCTCGGGCTGCCGGTGGGGACCGAGTTCCTTGACCTGCTCAGCCCGCAGTTCATCTCCGATCTCGTGAGCTGGGGCGCGATCGGCGCCCGCACCACCGAGAGCCAGAGCCATCGGCAACTGGCTTCCGGGTTGAGTTGCCCGGTGGGCTTCAAGAACGGGACCGATGGTGGTGTGAAGGTGGCCACCGACGCCATCCAGGCGGCATCTGCCGCGCATGCGTTCATGGGAATGACCAAGATGGGGCAGGCGGCGGTGTTCGAAACCCGCGGCAACGCCGATTGCCACGTGATCCTGCGTGGCGGCAAGACCCCCAACTACTCGGCCGCCGACGTCGCGGCCACCTGCGCCCTGCTCAAGGCCGCGGGTTTGCGCGAGCAGGTGATGGTGGACGTGTCGCACGCCAACAGCAGCAAGCAGCACCGGCGCCAGATCGAAGTGGCCGCGGACGTGGCCGGGCAGATCGCGACGGGCGAGCATCGCATCATCGGGCTGATGGTGGAAAGCCATCTGGAAGAAGGCCGCCAGGATATCGTTGCGGGAACTCCGCTCAAGCCCGGCGTATCGGTGACCGACGCATGCATCAGCATGGCCCAGACCGTGCCGCTGCTGCAGGGACTGGCACAGGCCGTGCGCGCACGGCGCGCGCTGGCACGCGCGGGTGCGAGCGCGAGCGCGGGTGCGGGTGCGACATAAGGGGCCACCACCCGCGAGACCTGCCGAGCCCGCCTGCGCCAGCCATGATTTTCAAGGACCTCGATCCGATCGACTGGCACGACCAGTCCGCGATCGCCAGGCACACCGCGCAGGAACAGATGCCGTATTACCTGCGCCGCTATTTTGGCGACAGCACCGAAGTCGACGTGCTCAACCAGTTGCGTGTCAGCACCGGCGGAATCACGACGCAACTCGACCATCTGCTGTTGCATCCGTACGGGATCGTGGTGGTCGACAGCACCAGTGTCTCCGGGCGCCTGCAGGTCAAGGAGGACGGGCGCTGGCTTTGTCTGCACCACAAGGCGCCGACATGGATCCGGTCGCCGGTCACGCTGGCCTACGCACAGGCACTGTCGTTGAAGGCCTTTCTCGAAAAGAAGGTAAGGCAAAAAGGGTTCTTCGACCGGGTCAAACTCGACGTGCTGGTGGCGGTGCCGGACATCGAGGCGATCGAATGGCCTGCCGCGGGCGCCATGGTCGAGGTTTGTAATGCCGATGAGGTGCCGCGGCGCGTCAATGCCTGTGTGGCCCAGTACCGCAGCACGGGAGCCGGGCCGGGTTTGCTGGTACCGGCACAACGCCTGCGACTGGCTGAGTTCCTGTGCATAAAGCACCAGCCGCTGCGGTGGCGGCGTCCCTGATGTTGCGGCCGACCTGTCGCGGTTAATATCAGGCGCTCCACCCGATCGATCGTTGCGCATTATGGTGCTCAAGGAATTAGACCCGTTCCATGGCGGAAGCCCGCAGGAAACGGCTGTTCGCATCGCGCAGGACCGGCTGGCCTACCAATTGCGCCGATTCTTCGGCAAGAGCGAAGAGATCGACGTGCTCAACTACCTGCGTGTCGGGGCTGGCAACGCGGTGACCCAGGTCGACCACCTGCTGCTGCATCCGTATGGTCTGCTGGTCGTCGAGCGCGAGGCGATATCGGGCCGGGTCCAGATCACGGGCGACGGGCAGTGGCTGCGTTGGCAGGGTGACGCTTCTTCCGAGATGCGCTCACCCATCACCCGCGCCTACCTGCGGGCCTTGTCGCTCAAGGCGTTTCTGGACAAGAACGTCAAGCAGAAAGGTTTTTTCGACGGCGTCGAGCTCGACATCCTGGTGGCGGTTCCCGACACCGGCACAATACAGTGGCCGGCCATGGGCCCGTTGGCCGAGGTGTGCAACCTGGAGCAGGTGCACGAGCGCGTTACGCAGCGCGTCGCGCAGTGCCGCAGGGCGGCGGAGGCGACCGGAATCCTGAATGCGTCCGAGCGACGGCGTCTGGCGGAGTTTCTGCGTTCCCTGCACCGGCCATTGCGCAAGGCAGCACGCGGCTGACGCGGCGCCCGGGTTCCACACGGGTGTCGCCTGGAACCCACATCTCGCATCGGAACAATCGCGTTGTCATGATTCTGAAGGAGCTCGATCCATTCCATGGCCGACCGGAAGACGTGCCTGCGCGTATTGCCGCGGATCGCATGGCCTATTACCTGCGTCGTTTCTATCGGCGCAGCGCGGAGGTCGACGTGCTCAATGGCCTGCGCCTGCGTTCGGGCAATTCCATCTTGGGCGTGGACCACCTGCTCCTGCATGCGCATGGCCTGATCGTGGTCCAGCGTGACGAGGCGGCGGGGCGCCTGCGGATCGATGCCGAGGGCCAGTGGCACAGGCGCGACGGTCATCAGGACGTGGGCATGGGTTCGCCCATCACGCACGCCTACGTGCAGGCTCTGCTGCTCAAGGCGTTCCTCGACCGCAGGGTGCACCAGAAGGGCTTCTTCGACCGGCTGGAGCTCGATGTGCTGGTGGTGTTGTCCGACGAGTGCGACATCGAGTGGCCGGTCACCGGTCGTCTGCCGGAAGTTTGTGGCCGCGAGTCGGTGCACGAACGCGTGAGCGAGCGCCTGCGGCAGTGCCACGGCAGCACCGCTTTTGCGACCGGCTGGCTGAGCGCGTCGGAGCGCCGTACCCTGGGCGAGTTCCTGTGCCACTCCCATATTCCGGCGCCGGCCATGGCGTCTGACTAGAACCGCAGGCTACTGGCGTGCACTGCCTGGTGATCTGCCTGGTGTGGGTGCGGCCGCTTCGCCGGATCGGCCGGCGGGTTGCGCCCGACCGGGCGCGTTGCCGGGCTGGTCAATGAAGCTGTTGTACAAGTCGGTCGTGCTGGTGTGCGGCGGGCTGCTGTTTTTTGCGGTTGCCGCCCTGGTGGCGGTCTGGGCCCCGGACCTGGCGCTGGACGAACTCAAGTTGCGCTGGGCCCAGCCGCCGTCGCGTTTTGTGCTGGTCGACGGCCTGCAGGTGCATCTTCGCGACGAAGGCCCGCAGGATGATCCGGAGCCGGTCGTGTTGCTGCACGGCACGTCCGACAGCCTGCACACCTGGGATGGATGGGCGCAGGTGCTGCAGCGGCAACGGCGCGTGATCCGGTTCGATCTGCCTGGGTTTGGCCTGACCGGACCGAACGCGGACAACGATTATTCAGTCGCGCGCTACCAGCGTTTTGTCGGAGCGCTGCTCGACCACCTCGGTGTGCAGCGTTGCGCGCTGGTGGGCAACTCGCTGGGCGGACAGATCGCCTGGGCCACCGCTCTGGCACAGCCGCAGCGGGTGCGCCGTCTGGTGCTGGTGGATGCGGGTGGTTATCCGACGCCGCCCCAGGAGGTGCCGCTGGCCTTTCGCCTGGCGCGCAACAGCGGCGCCCGCAAGCTGCTCGAACATGTGCTGCCGCGCGGGCTGGTACAGGACAGACTGCGCAACCTGTACGGCGACAAGGCAAAGGTGACACCGGCGCTGGTGGACCGGTATTACGATATGGCCCTGCGTCCGGGCAATCGGCGGGCGCTGGGATACCGCATGGACCAGGCGCTGGCGGCGGGCGACTCACACCGGATTGCGCAGCTGGCGCTGCCGACGCTCGTGATGTGGGGTGGGCGGGACCGGCTGGTTCCGCTGCAGTCGGGCCGGCAGTTTGCGCGTGACATCGCGGGCGCACGACTGGTCGTCTTCGGTGATCTGGGGCACTTGCCGCACCAGGAGGATCCGCTCGGGACCGTGGTCGAGGTGCAGCGGTTTCTCGGCCTGACGGTGGCAAATTGAAGGACAAGAAAAGATGGCTGACAAGACGGCGCCGGAACTGGCGCGAGAGACGCTCAAGCAATTGATCGTCAGGAAGCTGGCACCGACGCCAGCGAACTACCAGGCGGTGTTCAACGAGATCGGTGGATTCCCGAACGATGCGCCGTTTCCGGTCGAACGCTTGCGCAAGATCGCCAAGGATCTGCCGGTCCGCACGCCTGGCCAGCAAAAACAGCGCGCGCTGATGGAGTACGCGGTAACCCAGTTGAGCTGGGACGGCGTCTACAACGCGCTGTTGGCCTACGGCAGCTTCGGCCCGCGCAGCGGAGCGGAGCAGTCGGGGTTCGGGGCCCTGTCGGCCGATGAGCCCGCGCCCGCGCTGAACGCGCCCGCCGGCAACGCCCAGGCGCCGGCGCTGACTGCCGATTTCCTGGAGCAGATTGCGCGCCTGATCGAGTTCGCCCGCCCGGCGCTGGGAACCGATGACGCCCGCTTCAGCGAGCAGACACAGGAACTGCTGCGGATCATGCGATCGCCCGGCGCCGACATCGTGCAGGTCAAGCAGATGTTGAGCACCTTCGGCCACCGGGTCTCGTTTGCCGCCGAAGACCAGGCCGAGATCAAGGCGACCCTGCTGCACCTGCTGCGCCTGATCATGGAGAACATCAGCGAACTGAGCCTGGACGACCGTTGGCTCAAGGGGCAGGTGGATGCGCTGATGAGCGCTGCCACACCGCCGCTGACGCTGCGCCGGCTCGACGACGTGGAGCGCCGCCTGCGCGATGTGATGTTCAAGCAGGCCGAGGCCAAGGGGCGCGCGGTCGAGGCGCAGGAGGAGATGCGCAAGATGCTGGGCACCTTCATCGAGCGTTTGTCGATGTTGACCGATTCGACCAGCGCGTTCGGCGGCAAGATGGAAGAGAACGCCAAATTGATCGAGCAGGCCAAGAGCCTGGAGGAACTGGCGCCGGTCCTGCGCGAAGTGGTTGGTGCCACCCGCAGCATGGCGAACGATACCCTGGCGACCCGCGATGAACTGCGCAGCATGCGCGAGCGGGCGCAGGCCACCGAGGCCGAAATCGTCAAGTTGCACCTGGAGCTCGACCGCGTCAGCGCCCAGGTGCGCCATGATCCGTTGACCGGTGCGCTGAACCGCAAGGGGCTCGACGAAGCGCTGAACCGGGAAGTGTCCAACGTGCGGCGCAAGGAAACGCCGCTGTGCCTGGCGCTGCTCGATATCGACAACTTCAAGCGCATCAACGACAACCTGGGGCATCTCACGGGAGATCTGGCGCTCGCCCATCTGGCGCAGGTGGCCCGCGACTGCATGCGTCCGCAGGACACGCTGGCACGTTTCGGCGGCGAGGAGTTCGTGATCCTGTTGCCCGACACGCCGCTGGAAAAAGGCATCGAGGCCATGCTGCGCCTGCAACGCGAGCTGACGAAGCGGTTCTTCCTGGCTGGCAGCGACAAGATCCTCATCACTTTCAGCGCCGGCGTGGCGCAACTGGCTACGGACGAGGAAGCCACGGCCGCCCTCAAGCGGGCCGACCAGGCCATGTATACCGCCAAGCGCGCCGGCAAGAACCGCGTGCTGGGTGCCTGAACCATTCCGATCAAGGGTTTTATATGGTGTATCTCGTGCTTGGCCTGGTGGTGTTTCTGAGTTTGCATTCAGTGCGGATCGTGGCCGATGGCTGGCGCGCGCGGACCATACAACGCATCGGGGCGCAACCCTGGAAGGGCCTGTATTCGGTCCTGTCGCTGCTGGGTTTTGCCCTGATCATCTGGGGCTTCGGCCAGGCGCGGGCACAGCCGGTGCAGCTGTGGAGCCCTCCGCTGGCGATGCGCCATGTGGCGTCGCTGTTGACCCTGGTCGCCTTCGTGCTGCTGGCGGCGGCTTATGTGCCGGGCAATGGCATCAAGGCCCGCCTGCACCATCCGATGGTACTGGGCGTCAAGACCTGGGCCCTGGCGCACCTGCTCGCCAACGGCAATGCCGCGCATGTGCTGCTGTTTGGCGCGTTCCTGGTCTGGGCGGTGCTGGACTTTTCCGCGGCGCGTCGCCGGGACCGCGCCGAAGGCACCGTCTACCCGCCCGGCAGGCCGACCGCTACCGGGCTGACCGTGGTGGCCGGCGCCGTGGCATGGGTGGTATTTGCGTTATGGCTGCATGGCTGGCTGATCGGCGTACGGCCGTTTGGCTGATGCAGCGCGCGGCATCATTTGATGTTCATCGCCCACTGGATCAGGTACTTGGCGACAAAACCGACCATGCCAAAGGCCAGGCCCAGGAAGATCACGAAGGTGCCGAATTTGCCGGCCTTGGACTCCCAGGCGAGGTGTCCCACGATGAACAGCATGTAGAGCATGAACGCGCCCAGGCCGAACGACAGGCCGAAGGCGGCGATCTGCTCTTCCGTGAAGCCAAACATCAGCGCCGCTTCGTGGCGTCGCCGCGTTCAGGCAACGCCTGGGCATCGACCAGGTCGCGGTAGGCATGCCAACTCGCATGCCCGAGCAGCGGGACCAACACCACCAACCCGAGCAGCAGGGTGGCGAAACCCAGCAACACCAGCAGCATGATCAGCGCCGACCACAAGGCCATCACCCCGGGATTGGCCAGCACGACGCGCCAGCTGGTGAGCACCGCCGGCAGCAGGTTGGTGCGGCGGTCCAGCATCAACGGGATGGCGACGACACTCGAGGCGAAGATCGGCGCGGCCAAGACGCCGCCCATCGCCAGCCAGGCCTCGAACAGGAAGTGGTTCGGCGCCAGCACCACATGGCGCAGAAAATCCGCCGGAGTGTTGATGGGCAGCGGCGCCAGCAGGGTGATCAATGCCGCCGACGTGAGTACCCAGCCGGTGCCGGCCAGGGCCAGCAGCATGCCGAAGCGCACCAGGCACCAATAACCGCCGTGCTCCAGGAAGCGCGAATGTTGCCAGCTCAGCCATGTGTCGCGCAACAGGCGCAGGCGGACCGGCTCGTTGC
>JANMYG010000449.1:0-4440 GCA_031381865.1 Betaproteobacteria bacterium
GGCTGTGCCGGCTGCCGGTGGCGATCTGCGTGGCGCCGCCAAAAATCGCCCCCCAGGCATCGGCCTTGTCGCCGTAGCCGTGGGCGCCCAGCGGCCCGAAGCGGTTGCCGCCGGTGCCCAGGACCGTGCCGTCGCGGCGCAGGTACAGGGCGTGGCCGGTATGCGCCACCACGGCCAGCGCGTCGTTGGCCACCCGGGTCCAGCCCGGCGCCTCGGCGAGCTTGCCGTCGCCGTATTGACCACGGTGCGCCTTGCCGCGCACGAACAGGGCCGCGCTGGCGTCGATGTAGTAATCGGCGCCGTCACCGACCCAGCCATGGACGGCGGCGGCGGCCTCGCGCGCCCATGCGGTGCCCGGCGCCGCGCGTCGCCACAGGCTGCCGTCGCAGCGTATCGCGAGCAGCCCGGTGTCGCCCGCGGCGACCCAGACCGTGTCGTCGAGCAGCACTTCGTGGTGGTCCGACCCGGCGCTCCAGCCGATCAGCCGGTTATGGCCATCGATGGCGTAGGCGGTGGACTGGGCCACGGCCACCTGCACCGCGCCCGGCAGCACCAGGCGTGGCGGCTGGCCGGTGCGCCATTCGAATACCTTGCCGCTGACCAGCGCCAGCTTCAGGTCGTAATAGGCGGCGACCTGGGTGCGGCGCTGCATTGCCGCCAGCGCCGCCGGGTGGCACGCGGGCGCGCTGCGCCCGGTCGGCTCGCCGGGTGCCGGTTGCGCGCCGGTCACGGTGCCCGCCAGCAGAACCAGCGCCGCGACCAGCAGCGCGCGCAGCGATCCCGCAGCGGCGGCCAATCTGCCATCAACTCAGAGTTTCACCCCGGCGCCCTTGACCGTCGGCGCCAGCGCATTCACCTGCTCGCGCACATAACTGGTGAAGGCGGCCGAGGTGCCCGGCGTGACGGTGATGCCGAGGTCGAGCATGCGTTTTCGGATGTCGGGCTGCGCCAGGATTTCGTTGCAGGCGGTATTGATGCGCGCCACGATGTCGGCGGGCATCCTGGCCGGGCCCGACACGCCGAAAAAGTTGTCCAGCACCAGCTTGCGGTAGCTGTTGAGCTCGGCCACGCTGGGCACGTCGGGCACCAGCGGCGAGCGCTTGGCCGAGGTCACGGCCAAGGGCACCAGTTGCCCGGTCTTGAAGAACGGCAGGTACGCCGTCAGCACGTCGATGCCGATCGGTATCACGCCGGCGATCAGGTCGGTGGTCATCGGCGCGCCGCCGCGGTACGGCACATGCACCAGGTTCAGCCCGAGCTCCTTCTTCATGAGCTCGCCGTAGATGTGTCCGATCGACGCCGGCCCGCCGGAGCCGAAATCGAGCCGGCCGGCCTTGCGCGCCTGCGCCTCCACGTCTGTCAGGGTGCGCAGCCCGGCCGCCGGGTTGGCCATCACCACACACGGCGCCGCGCCGACGGACGCGATGTGGGTGAACGCCTCGATCGGGTCGTAGGGCAGCTTGTCCAGCGCAAAAGGACCGATCGACACCGGCGTGGAGTTGGACAACATCAGCGTATAACCGTCGGGCGCCGACTGTGCCACCAGCGAACCGCCGACGCTGCCACCGGCGCCCGGCCGGTTGTCGACCACCACCGGCTGGCCCAGCTTGCGCGCCAGCTGCTCGGCCATCACGCGCGCCACGATGTCGCTGGCGCCGCCGGGCGGAAAGGTCACGATGATCTTGATCGGTTTCTCGGGCCAGGCGGCGTAGGCCGGCAAAGCCAGCGATGCGGCGCTGGCGGCGAGCAGCTTGAGCGCCGAGCGGCGTGAACCGGGTGGCGCGAACAGGGGTGTGGACATGGTGGCCTTTCAGGTTGCCGGCATTTGGTATGCCAAAGTGTATACACAGCGACGCCAGTTGGGCCCGGTGTTTTCCCTAGGTCGGGCGCGCGACAACCGGTCGGCACGGGTGCGACGCACGCCTGCCGGCGCCGCGCCAAAGCGCCCGTGCCTGCTGCGCCTTGGCGTTCAAGTGTATGAACCGTTCGCCCTGAGCTCGCCGATAGAACACCATCAGGAATCAACCCGCCCACGGGAACACCGGATGGAAGAGCCGCCCCTTGGGCGCATCGTCGAAGGCCCGGTCCTGATGGCTGGCCACCAGTTTCCCGAACTGCCGGTCGGCCTGCGCCTGCAGCGCCGCCAGGTCGCAACCGGGCAGCTGGAAATCCTCCATCACACAGCGCCCGGCGATGTAGCTGGCGCGGCAGTCGGTGCCCCGCCCGGCCAGCAGCAGATTCTTGAACGGGTCGAAAAACGGCCCGAGGTGGGGCGCGCCGAAGTCGAACACTACGATGTCGGCCTGCGCACCCGGAGCCAGGCGGCCAAGATCGTCGCGCCCCAGGGCCCGCGCACCGCCCAGCGTGGCGGCGTTGTACAGGTCGGCGATCGAGGTCTGCTGCGCGCTGCCCTCCACCACCCGCGCCAGGTACAGCCCGAGTTGCATGTTGTGCAGCAGGTCCGGCGGCCAGGTGTCGGTGCCCAGCCCGAGGTTGATGCCGCCAGCGCGGTACCGGCCAAATGAATCCAGCGCCTCGCCGGTGCGCGCGAACACCGCCGGGCAGTGCGCGATGCTGGCACCGGACGCGGTCAGGCGCGACCAGTCGTCGCCGCTGCGGTTGGCAAGCCGGCGGTGGCCGCTGAGGTAGATGCCGTGCGGCAGGATCGCGCGCGGCGTGAGCAGGCCCAGTTGCTCCAGCCAGCCCAGCGGTGTGGTGCCGCGCAGCTTCTCGACCAGCTCGAATTCGTACACCGACTGGCAGCAGTGCAGGCGCACCGGCGCATTCGATTCCGCGCTGGCCGCGGCCGTGCGCGCCAGCAGCGCCGGCGTGCAGGTCTCGATGCGGTCGGGGGCGAACATGCCGCGCACCAGGCCGCCGTGGCTGCCGTCGAAGTCGCGCACGAAGCGGATCGCCTGCTCCAGGCCGGCCAGCCCGCGCGGCTCGTCCCAGAACTGGTCGAGCGAGCGGTCCGCCCGCACATAGGTCATGCCGCTCATGTAACACGGCCCGAGGTAGGCGCGGATGCCGAGCTCGCCGGCGATGGCGGCCACGCGCGCGAACTCGTCGTAATGCTCGGCCCACTGCCGGTAATACATCGAGCTGATCGGCAGCGCGGTGGTGATGCCGTTGCGGATCAGGTGCGTGAAGGCATAGCGGTACTTGAAGCTTTCTTCCTCGTCGGTGTAACACTCGCGCGGGCCCCGGCGCAGGTAGTCCTGCGACCACAGGCGGCCCATCTCCAGCTTGCTGCCGTTGTCCATGCCCAGCACGCCCGAATCGAGGTCGCCCAGCGCGTCGAGGTCGATCAGGCCCGGCCCGATGAGCGCGCGCCCGTAGTCCAGGCTGCGGTCCACGTGGCCCGGGAATGCACGCCCGACGAACTCGATCGTGTTGCCGGAAAAAACCACCTCGCCGTCGCGCCACAACTCGTGCGACACGCCGTTGAACCCGACCACGAACGACGCTTTCAGCCGGGTCCGCATGGCCATGGCTTGTGCGCCTCAGAGCCCGGCAAAGACACCGTCGCGCGCGACGATCCGGCCGCGACTGATGACCGTGCGCTGGCGGGGACGCTCCAGCACCGCTGCCGCCAGGTTCTCGGCCGGCAGCAGCACCAGGTTGGCGGCGCAACCCGGCTCCAGCCCGTAGTGCGGCAGGCCCAGCGCGCGCGCGCCGGCGGCGCTCACGATGTCGAAGGCCGTCGCCAGGTCGGCATCCTTGCTCCAGCCGAAGCGCAATGCCAGCAGCATCGCGCGTTCGAGCATGTCGCCGTTGCCCATCGGGCTCCAGGCGTCGCGGATGCCGTCCGAGCCGGAGCACACGTTGACGCCGTGGGCGCGCAACACGGCCACCGGCGGCACCGTGAAGTGGGCCGGCGCACAGGTCATGACCGAGATGCGCAGCGCGGCCAGCCGCTCCAGCAGCGGCGCCAGGTCGGCCGGCGGGAACGCGCCCAGCGCATAGGCGTGGCTGATCATCACGCGACCAGCCATGCCATGCGCTTCAGTCATGTCGGCGATGCGTTCGATCTCCCAGCGGCCGAGATCGCCGGGGTCGTGCAGGTGGATGTCCAGGCCGCGGTCGTAACGCGTGGCCATGCCGAAGATCGTCTCCAGGTGCCGGATCGGGTCGCGGTCGATCGCCGCCGGGTCGATGCCACCCACCACGTCGACACCCAGCGCCAGCGCCTGGTGCATCAGTTCGGTGGTGCCTGGTTCGACCAGCATGCCACCTTGCGGAAAGGCCACCAGCTGCAGGTCAATCAGGTGTTTGTATTGCTCGCGCAGCGCCAGCATCGCCTCGACGTTGCGCATGCCCCACACGGTCTGCGTATCCACATGGCTTCGGAAATACAGCGAACCCTGCGCGATGCAGCGTTCGATCAGCGGGCCGGCGCGTTCGGCGATCGGAACGGCGAAGTCCGCGAGCAGCACCTGT
>JANMYG010000453.1:0-4342 GCA_031381865.1 Betaproteobacteria bacterium
GCCCGAGGTGTCCCCCAGCAGCTGGAACAACTGGGCCGCGCGCTGGCTGGCGCGGTGCGCGCGCCGGTAACGTGACAACATGCGGTCGCAATGCGCCAGGCACAACAGCGCCTTGGCCTCGAAGTGGCGGTCGCCCAGCGCTTCGGCCCCCTTGAGCACTTTCTGCGACGCTTCGCGCCCGGCGCGCACATCACCGCGGTCGAGCGCCGCATGGGCGCCCTTGAGCAGCAAGTCCAGATTGTGGTCGTCCCGTTCGTTCGCGTCAGTTCCCATGGGCCGATTCTGCTTGAGAAACCGGGTGATGCTGCCACGCCGCCGCCAGAAGTTGGCCGATGCATGGCACGCGCGCGTATGCTGATCACCATGGCGACCGCTGCGCCAGTCGATGCATCCGGATGGCAGGCTACTGCGTATCATCATGGCGGCCACACACGCACCACCTTTGGCCCTTGCCCATGATCCCCGACATCCCATGGTCGACTCCCGACGCCACCGCATGACATTGGCCAGTGCCGTTCTGGCGGTGGCCTGTATCGGCCTGGCGATCTACGCCGCGGCGTTGGGCTGGTTGTGGTTCCAGCAGGAAAAACTGCTGTTCGCCCCCACCGTGTTGCCGGCCGGCCTGTCGCTAGCGCGGGCGCCGGACCTGCACGAGGTGGCCATCGACGTGCCCGGCGCGCGCCTGTCGGCGCTGCACCTGCGGCTGCCAAACCCGAAGGGTGTGGTGTTCTTTCTGCACGGCAATGGCGGCAGCCTGGAGAACTGGTTTGTCAATCCCGCGTATTACCGGCGTGCCAACTACGACCTGTTCATGATCGACTACCGCGGTTACGGCAAGAGCACCGGCCAAATCGAGAGCGAGGCCCAATTGCGCGCCGACGTGCGCGCGGCCTGGGCTGCCGTGGCGCCGCAGTACACCGGACGCAAGGTCGTCATCTACGGTCGTTCACTCGGCTCCGGGCTGGCTGCCGGCCTGTCCGCCGAGTTGTCGCCCAGCCGTGCGCCGGACCTGACCGTGCTGGTATCGCCCTACACCAGCATGGCCGCGTTGACAGCCGAGCACTACCGCTGGGTGCCGCAACTGCTGCTGCGTTACCCGCTGCGCACCGACCAGCTGGTGGGCCGCATCCACGGCCCGTTGTTGCTGATCCATGGCGAATTGGACCCGCTGATCGCGCCGCACCACAGCGATGCGCTCAAGCGGCTGGCCCCGCACGCTACCGTGCTGCGCATCGCCGGGGCAGGGCACAACGATCTGCAGGAATTCGACGCCTACCTGGAAGGTTACGCGCGGGCGCTGGCGGCGCTGTGATGCGCCGCGCCGGGGTCTGGCATGCCACGCGCTGCGGTGTTCAGGCGTGCAAACCGGTCGCCGCCGGCCCGAACGGACCGTGTCCGGCGGGCGCCGCAGGGTGTCAGGCGCCCTTGATCACTGCGATGGCCGCGCCCACCGGGTCGATCACGACGGCGAAACGGCCCACGTTCGGAATGTCGGTGGGCGGCATGCTGATCGCCTGCGCGCCGAGTTGCGTGGCCTTGGCTACCGCGGCGTCGCAGTCGGCGACGTGCACATACGGCAGCCAGCTCGAAGGCACGGCCATGCCGGGCGGCTGCTGCATCACGCCGCCGCGCATCGTGCCGGCGGCGTCCTTGAGCAGGTAATAGGTTCCCTGTGCGCCCATGTCCATCTCGTCATGGCTGAAGCCGAATGCCTTTTCGTAGAAGCTGACCGCCGCGCTGGCGTCCTTGGTGAGCAACTCGTTCCAGAACCAGCCGCCCACCGGCGTTTTTTCCTCGTCGACCGGGTCACCCTGGGCCCCTTTCCACAGGCACATTGCGGCACCGGTCGGGTCGGCGATGGCGGCCGCGCGGCCCACCGTGCCGAAGTCGGTGGCCGGCATCAGCGTTGTCGCGCCGCCGGCAGTCGCTGCGGCGAGGCTCTTGTCGACGTCGGGCACCGACAGGTACGAAGCCCAGTGGCTGGGCACACCTGGCTCGGCGGCGCGAAAGCCGCCGATGCCGCTGGCGCCGTTCATGATGATGTCGTAGGGTTGCTCGCCCATCGGCATGGGCTGCACGGTCCAGCCGCACAACGCGCTGTAGAAGGCGCGTGCTTTGGCGACATCGTTCGACACGTGCTCGAACCAGACGAATTTTCCGGGCAGGTAACTCATGAATACGCTCCTTGGGTTGGTGGAAAAACGCGCGCCTGTCGGCCAGGCGCTACTGGGGATTGGTGAGCGTGAAACTCGGGCGCTGGCGCACCAGTTCCTGGGCGCGCAACAGGTTCGGGCAATTGGCCATCAACTGGCCGCCCTCGGGCATCTGCTGCACGTAGGCCAGGATCGGCGCCAGGAACAGGTCGGCGCTGGAGAAGGCCGCGCCGGCCAGGTAGTCACCGCGCTGGTAGGTTTTTTCCAGCGCCGCGAACTGGGCCGGCATCTCGGCCAGGGCGGCGTCGATCACTGCGCGGTCGGGTTTGCCGTCGGCGCCGCGCGGAAAGATCATCTGCAGCACGTAGCGTTTGATCATGGTGTCGTAGAGGTAGCTGTTGATGGCGCTGATCCACTGCAGGCACCGTGTACGCTCGATGATGCTGCCCGGGCGCAGCGACACCTTGTTGTCGAAGCACTCGTCCAGGTAGTTCACGATCGCCACGGTTTCCCAGAGGTCGATCTCGCCGTCGCGCAACCCGGGAATCTTGCCGAACGGGTGCACCGCCAGTATCTCGGGCGAGTTCGGCCCGCAGGCCTGCAGCGTGTAGGCCACGCCCTTTTCGGCCAGCGCCAAACGCGCCGTGCGGGTGTAGGTGCTGCGCACATCTCCCAGCAGCGTGATGGTGCCGGCCGTGCCGCGCGGGTCGAGGAAGTCGTTGAGACGGTTGAAGGTGGAAGTCCAGCCCTGGTTGTGGCCCTCGCGCGCGGCAGCGGCCGGAAAACCGCTGTGCGCCATGCGCATGGCGGTGCCGCCGTCCTGTTCGTCCAGTTCGACCTCGACCAGGGTTTCCAGGTTCGGCATCGGGCCGGCGTCGCCTTCCCACTTCCATGTGTAGGCGAGCCGGGATGGCCGCTGCAGCAGCTTGAACTGGCCACCCACGGCAAACACGGTACCGTCGCGCGCGACCATCTCGACCCGCCACGCGCCGCCCAGCCTGGCGTCTGCCTGCGCGGCGCGCACCTGCATGCCGCGCGGGCCCATCCAGGCCGACAAACCGGCCTCGGTGGTGAAGGCGTCGAACACCTTCTCGCGCGGGGCGCGGATGAAACGGGACATGTTCAGCGTGAATCTCTCGGGGGCGTTCATGGTGGTTTCCTTTCAAGTTGCGGCATCGGGCGCGGCGCGCACTAGCCTTTTCCGGGACGGCGTTTGGGGGTGGACGGGGAGCTGGTCTGGCTGCGCGGGCGGCGCGCGGCGGGTGATCGCAAAGGGCGAGCGGCAGGAGCGGGGGCCCCGCCGGTGACCGCGGGTCGCCCCGGGTTGTCCTGCTCCAGAACTTCGACCAGGCGGTCGAGGCTTTGCTCCCAGAACCGGCGGTATTGCGACAGCCAGTCGCTGGCCACCCGCAGCCCGCGCGGGCTGAGCCGGCAGATGCGCCATTGCGCGTCGATCTTGCGTTCTATGAGCCGGGCGTTTTCCAGCACGCGCAGGTGGCGCGAGATCGCCGGGCCGGAGATCGGGAACGGTTTGACCAGTTCGCCGACACTGGTCTCCCCCTGCGCCAGCCGGGCCAGGATGGCCCGGCGGGTCGGGTCGGCCAGGGCCGCGAAAGCGGCGCTCAGGGAATCTGTGTCGTGCAGGGTCATGCATCAATTTAACCAAAAGGTTAAATTGATGTCAAGCGGGCAATTCCGGGTTGTTCCCATCGCCGTTGTCGGGGCTGGATTCGTGTGAAACCGGGCAGTTGCCGGTCGCTGGCGGCCGGCGTTGCGGCCCAGGTGCAATGCTGCTCGGTTTGTCATGCCGGACATGATCCGGCATCCATGGATTGCGGGTGCTGCAACCCCGGACCTGATCCGTGGCCCCAACGACATGGGTAAAGCGAGCAGTATCGGGTTTAGGTGCTTGCGGCTTGCGCTCCCAGGATATCGCGCACGCTGGAAACGACCTGCTCGATGAACCGGTCTTCGTTGATATGGGCGTCAACCCGCAGCACCTGTCGTTGGGGCGTGATTTCAGTATGGGTGGTGATGGCCTCGAACAGCGCCTGGTCGGCTTCGGGCCACCAGAACGGCTGGCCGGGCGCGTCGAGCGCCGAGACGCCGCCGTCGGGGATCAGGAACCGCACCGGCCCGGCCATGCGGTTCAGGCGCTCGGCGATCCAGCGCCCGATGCGCGTGTTTTC
>JANMYG010000464.1:0-4891 GCA_031381865.1 Betaproteobacteria bacterium
AGCGCGCAACCGCTGAGCAGGCCGCCGCCACCCAGGCACACGAACAGGTAGTCGAGTTCGCCCACTTCTTCAAACAGCTCCTTGGCCGCCGTGCCCTGGCCGGCGATCACGTCCGCATGGTCGAACGGCGGGATCAGCGTCATGCCGCGCTGCGCCGAGAGTTCGCGCGCCAGCAACTCGCGGTCCTGCTGGAAACGGTCGAACAGGATCACTTCGCCGCCGTAGCCGCGGGTGGCGTCGACCTTGGCCTGGGGCGCATCCACCGGCATCAGGATCACCGCGGGGATAGCCAGCAGGCGGGCCGACAACGCGATCGCCTGCGCATGGTTGCCGCTCGAAAACGCGATCGCGCCGGCCCGGCGCTGCGCCTCGTCGAAGCGCGACAACGCGTTGAACGCGCCGCGGAACTTGAACGCCCCCATGCGCTGGAAGTTTTCGCATTTGAAGAAGACCTGCGCCCCCAGGCGCTGGTCCAGCGTGGTCGAGCGCAGCACCGGCGTGTGGTGGGCGTGGCCCCGCAACCGGTGCGCGGCGGCTACGACATCGGTGAAGGTGGGCAGTTGGGGCATCTGGGAATTCCTCGACAGGCGGGGTTGATTGATCACTCACAAGCATTGGCGTTCAAAGATGTGAACCGTTCACCCTGAGCTCGTCGAAGGGCCGAGTGGCTTCGACAAGCTCAGCCCGAACGGATCTTGCCGATCGAACGCCATTTGGTATCAGGAGCATAGGCGGGCCGCTCAATATACTGTCTCGTGCGCGCGCTGCTGAAAACATTCTCCTGGGGTGAGCTGGTCCACCATCCGTGGCGCAATGCGGCCGCCGTGGCGGCGGTGATGCTGGGCGTGGCGCTGGCGTTCTCGGTGGCGCTGATCAATGCCTCGGCGCTGAGCGAGTTCTCGCAGGCGGTGCGTTCGGTCAACGGCCAGCCCGACCTGGAGCTGCGCGCCGCCCAGGGTAGCTTCGACGAAGCGCTGTACGCCCGCGTGGCCAACGACCCGCGTGTCGCCGTCGCGTCGCCGGTGCTCGAACTTGCCACCAACGCCGTCGGCCCCACTGGCAGGCGGGTCAGCCTGCGCGTGGTCGGTGTGGATGCGCTCGAAGTGGGGCGCGTCGCGCCCGCGCTGATGCCGGTGCCGACGGCCGGCGCGGACCGGTTTGCGCTGTTTGCCCCGAACACGGTGTTCCTCAACGCCGCGGCCATGGTGCTGGTGGGCGACGCCACACCGGCCACGGTGCAACTGCAAAGCGGCATGCTGCTGGCGTCGGTACAGGTGGCCGGGCGCGTGGGCGCCGGCGGTCCGCCGCTGGCGGTGATGGACATCGCAGCGGCGCAGGACCTGTTCGGCAAGACCGGGCAGTTGTCGCGCATCGACGTGCGCCTGCGCGCGGGCGCCGACCGCCAGGCCTTCGTGGCGGCGCTGCGTGCCGATCCGCTGTGGAGCGCCAACCTGTCGCTGGTGCAGCCTGGCGACGCCACCGAGCGCATCAGCAACCTGTCGCGCGCCTACCGGGTCAACCTGACCGTGCTGGCGCTGGTGGCGTTGTTCACCGGCGCATTCCTGGTGTTTTCGGTGCTGGCGCTCAGCGTATCCAAACGCGCCCAGCAGTTTGCCCTGCTGGGCGTGCTCGGGCTGTCCGGTCGGGAGCGCCTGCAACTGGTGCTGGTCGAGTCGCTGCTGCTGGGCACGGTGGGCAGCCTGGCCGGTGTGGCACTGGGCACCGGCCTGGCCTGGCTGGCATTGGGATTGCTCGGCGGTGACCTGGGCGGCGGTTATTTCCCTGGCGTCGCGCCGACCCTGCAATGGGATGGCGCGGCCGCCTTCGGTTACGGCGCGCTCGGCGTCGCGGCCGCGCTGGTGGGCGGATGGGTGCCGGCGCGCGCCGCGCAACAACTGCCACCGGCGCAAACCCTCAAGGGCCTGGGGCTGCAACCGGGCGCGCGCGACCACTCCCGCATCGCCGTCGTGCTGCTGGTTGCCTGTGTGGCGCTGGCACTGGCGCCACCGGTCTTCGGCCTGCCACTGGCCGCTTATGCGGCGATCGCGCTGCTGCTGGTGGGTGGCATCAGCGCGCTGCCGGCACTGATCGCGCTGTTGTACGACCGGCTCGCCCCGGCCCTCTCGCGCTGGCTGCTGCCGATGCTGGCGATCGAGCGCGCGCGCCGGGTTCGCGCCAGCGCCGCGGTCGCCGTCAGCGGTGTGGTTGCGTCGCTGAGCCTGGCCGTGGCACTCACGGTGATGGTGGCGAGTTTTCGGGCGTCGGTCACCGAGTGGCTCGACATCGTGTTGCCGGCCGACCTGTACGTGCGCACGGCCGGTGGCGGCGGCGCCGGCGAAACGGCTTATTTCACGCCCGAGTTCGTCGCCGCGGTGCGGCAGCTTCCCGGCGTGCAGAGTGTCACCACGCAGCGCCTGCAGCTGCTGGTGCTGGAGCCGTCCCGGCCGGCGGTCGCGCTGGTGTCACGCAGCCTCGGCGACCCGCGGCGCACGTTGCCGCTGGTGGGCGAGCTGCTGGTGGCGCCCGCCGGGGCGGTGGCGGTGTATGTCAGCGAACCGATGGTGGACCTGTACGCGGCGGCGCCGGGCAGCAACTTCAAGCCGCTGGCGGACGTATTCGCCGGGTCGACCGCGGGCGTGGCGTCGGCGCCTGGTGCGACCACCTTTTTCGTGGCCGGCGTCTGGCGCGACTACGCGCGCCAGTTCGGCTCGATCGCGATCGACAGCCGCGACTTCGTGCGCCTGACCGGCGACCGCCGGGCCAACGACCTCGCGCTGTCGCTGGCCGCCGGCGCGGACAGCAGCGCGGTGCAGCAGGCGGTGCGCGACGCGGCAAAGGCCAGCGGCGGCGCGGCGCTGATCGACTTCGCCAGCGCGGGCGAGATCCGCGCCGTGTCGTTGCGCATCTTCGACCGCAGCTTCGCGGTGACCTACTGGTTGCAGGCGGTGGCGATCGCGATCGGGCTGTTCGGTGTGGCCGCGAACTTCAGCGCCCAGGTGCTGGCGCGGCGCAAGGAGTTCGGGCTGCTGGTGCACCTGGGACTGACCCGCCGCCAGATCCTGACGCTGGTGGCCGCCGAAGGCCTGGCCTGGACGGTGGTGGGCTCACTGGCCGGGCTCGGCCTGGGCCTTGCAGTGAGCGTGATCCTGGTGCACGTGGTCAATCCGCAGAGTTTTCACTGGACCATGGACCTGCTGGTGCCATGGGCCCGCCTGGCCGGGCTGGGTGCGGCGATGGTGGTGGCCGGCACCGGTACCGCCTGGCTCGCGGCGCGTGCGGCCGCCGGCTCCGATGCCGTGCTGGCGGTGAAGGAAGACTGGTGAACGCCAGGTACCCGGGGCCGCAGTTCAGGCGGTGATCGCCACCAGCACGCTGCAGTGCGCATGTTCGATCAGGGCACCCGAACTCGAACCGCGCCACCAGCGCGCGGCCCAGCCTTCGAGGTGCTTGTGCCCGACCACGATCAGGTCGGCGTTGATCTTGCGCGCATAACCCGTTATTTCGGTCACGGTGTCGCCCACCAGCACCTCGCCACTGGCCTGGTTTCCGGCGTCGGACAACACCTTCAAGCCCTGCTCCAGGATGGTCTTGTAGTTCTCCTTTTCGCGCTCGGCGATCTTCGGATCGTAAAAACCGCCTTCGGCGCCAATGAAATCGATGTGGTGCGGCATCACCGCCACCAGCGTGAGGGTGGCGCCGCTCCACTGCACCAGGTCCTTGCAATCCAGCAGCGCTTTCTGCCCCGATTCGGAACCGTCATAGGCCAGCAAAATTCGCTTGTACATATTGAACCTCCAGTGGATCGACCAGGTTGGCCGTCATGCGATTTGAGGATAACGCGTCCACTGCCGGGACGCAACCGCGCCCGCCGCGGTCAGCACAGAAGCTCACTTTTCTATAGCAAGCAGCTCGACCTCGAAGCTCAGCGTCGCGTTGGGCGGCACGGCGGCGCCGGCGCCGCGCTCACCGTAGGCGGTGGCGGGCGGGCAGGTCAGCGTCGCCTTGCCGCCGACCTTCATCTTCTGCATTCCCTCGGTCCAGCATGGGATGACCCGGCCCAGCGGGAAGGTGGCCGGTGCGTTGCGTTTGTACGAGCTGTCGAACTCGCGTCCGTCGGCCAGCACGCCGCGGTAATGCACCTTGACGCTGTCACTGGCTTTGGGGCTGGCACCGGTGCCCGGCACCAGGTGCGCGATCTTCACGCCCGAGGGCAGGGTTTCGACATCGGCCGCGGCGGCGGCGCTTGCGCAGGCCGCCAGGGCGATGAGGGCCAGGGTCGTGGTGAGGGAAAACATGTGCATGGGTGCAGCTGTCCTGGTTGGGTCGGCGGATATCGGGCCGCAGGTAGTTTAGGGCCTGTGCGCAGACGGCCTGCGCGGCCCGGCGCTGCGCCCCCGGCAAGACCACCGGGCGGCGCGCGCCGCAGCACGCGCGATGGACGCCGTCAACCCAGCGTCTTGTCGTGCTGCATCACCGACGCAAACAGTGCGCAGCCCAGCCAGCCCGACAGCCAGCGCTGCAGGCCCGGCAACGGCATGGCGTCGAACCAGGCCTTGTCGACCAGCGCGAACTGGCGCACAAAGGGAAACAGTGCGACGTCGGCAAACGAGCTGGTCGGTCCGAGCAAAAAAGCCGAGGCGCGCAGCTGGGCGTCGAGCCGGTACACCAGCGCGTCCAGCGCGCGTTCGCGGTGCGCCTGCAGTGACAGTTCCGGGTGGCGCTGGGCGTACTTGTAGCGGTCCAGCAACAGCTTGAACGGCCCGTCGTTGAGCGCGATCCACGACTCGCCCTGCGCGTGGTCACCCGCCACCAGCCAGCCGTCCGGGTCGGACTGGCGCAAGGCCCACAACATGATGTCCAGGCTCTGGTCCAGCACCTCGCCGCTGGGCAG
>JANMYG010000486.1:0-1776 GCA_031381865.1 Betaproteobacteria bacterium
CCGTGGTTCGAACACGACAAGGCGGCCGTGGATACACGCCAGTTCGCCCGGCTGGAGGCAGCATGAAGAATGCCGTCGCGCGCGTGGCGGATCCGTCGACCGGTCCAACCCAAGGGGCGACGCCCATGCCCGATTGGGAACGGATCTGCCTGGTGACCGATATCCCGATGCTGGGCTCGCGCCGGGTGGCGCGCAAGCGCGGCATGGACGTGGCCGTATTTCGCACCGAGCGCGACCAGGTATTCGCGCTGCTGGACCGCTGTCCGCACAAGGGGGGCCCGCTGAGCCAGGGTATCGTCTTCGGCACCAGCGTGGCCTGCCCGTTGCACAA
Source organism: Betaproteobacteria bacterium (assembly GCA_031381865.1). Taxonomy (GTDB): domain Bacteria; phylum Pseudomonadota; class Gammaproteobacteria; order Burkholderiales; family Burkholderiaceae_C; genus CAISIP01. The sequence goes on from JANMYG010000486.1 coordinate 332, forward strand.
CTGGACCATCGGCATGGAAGACGGTTGCGCCAAGGCGCCCGACCAGGGTTGCGCGCAGAAGTTCAGGGTGCATGTGGCCGATGGCCAGGTGCACCTGGACCGCGAGGAACTGGCGCGGCTGGCGCTGGAGCCGACGGCACCGGTGGCAGGGCCGGCGCGGCGGCGTGCCACCGCTGCATGAAAGCCGCGCCGGGCCGCCGCCAGGCGAGCTCGCACCGCAGTTCGCACAACCAAGGCACGCCGGTGAGCGCCGCGCGCGCAGTGCACACATGACCCCCGACGCCACGCGCGAGACCCGATCAACCTGCCCCTATTGCGGCGTCGGCTGCGGTGTGCTCATCTCCACCACGGGTGAGCAGATCACCGGCGTGCGCGGCGACCCCGAGCACCCGGCGAACTTCGGGCGTCTGTGCACCAAGGGCGCGACGCTGCACCACACCGCTTCGGCAACACTCAACCGGCAGGTCCGGCTGCTGCAGCCGATGCGCCGCCAGCACCGCAATGCGGCGCCGAAGCCCCTGCCATGGAACGACGCGCTCGACTTCGCGGCGCAGGGCATCCACCAGATCGTGCGCGAATACGGCCCGGATGCGGTGGGTTTCTACATTTCCGGGCAGTTGCTGACCGAGGACTACTACGTCTTCAACAAGCTGGCCAAGGGACTGATCGGCACCAACAACGTCGACACCAACTCGCGCCTGTGCATGAGCAGCGCGGTGGCCGGCTACAAGCAGACGTTGGGAGCCGACGCGCCACCCGCGTGTTACGACGACATCCGCCAGGCCAGCTGCATCTTCATCGCCGGCGCCAACCCGGCTTATGCACACCCGGTGCTGTTCAGGCGCATCGAAGACGTCAAAAGCACCAACCCGGATCTCAAGATCATCCTGGTCGACCCGCGCCGCACCGACAGCGCCGAGATCGCCGACCTGCACCTGCCGATACAGCCCGGTACCGACGTGATGTTGTTCAACGGCATGCTGCACATCATGTTGTGGGAGGGCTGGATCGACGCCGCTTATGTCGCGGCGCATACCACCGGCTTCGAGGCGCTGCGCGCCGGGGTGCGCGACGACACGCCGGACCTGGTCGCCCAGACCTGCGGCATCACCAAACAGGACCTGCTCTCGGCCGCCCGCATGTTCGCCACGGCGCCGGCAACATTGAGCCTGTATTGCCAGGGTCTGAACCAGTCCAGCAGCGGCACCGCCAAGAATGCTGCATTGATCAACCTGCACCTGGCCACGGCCCAGATCGGCAAACCCGGCGCGGGCCCTTTTTCGCTCACGGGCCAACCGAACGCCATGGGCGGGCGGGAAGTCGGCGGCATGGCGAACCTGCTGTCGGCCCACCGCGACCTGGCGAATCCGGCGCACCGCGCCGAAGTGGCGGCCCTGTGGGGTGTGCCGTCGGTGCCCGCGTCGCCCGGCAAGACCGCGGTGGAA
>JANMYG010000543.1:0-12787 GCA_031381865.1 Betaproteobacteria bacterium
CGTGCACAACAAAAATCCCAAGCCTTTCATCTGGACCGCCAAGGCCCAGGACATCCTCGCAAAGGTCATTCGCGCCAACAACCGCTTAAGTTCCAAACAGAACGAAGCATTGCACTAGGCGTTTGGCGTCGATCGGCGACGCCAGCCCTCGTCAAATCAACTACTTACGCAAACTCGACACGCCAGAACCGGGCCTATGTGCCTTGGAACTGTCAAAGTCGGGTCTGAGGAACACCATGATTATTGATTGCCCGCATTGCGAATCCAAGGTTGACTGTGATGAGAAGGGTCATGTAGACATCGATCCCGAACAGACCGGTGTTCCGATGCGAGCAGTCCTGCTCGAATGCAAGATCTGCCACAGCCCACTATTCGGCTTCTCCGAATTGATCCAGGTGAGCGAGAACGATTGGGAATACAGCGCCGCAGATCGACAGTGGCCAACCCCAGACACCGACATTGATTGGTCGATCCCTGAGATTGCCCGCAACTCATTAATCGAAGCCAAGGTCTGTTACAAGGCAAAAGCCTACAGCGCGTGCGTCGTAATGTGTGGTCGCACCATAGAAGGCGTCTGCAAGCATCACGATCCGAAGACCAAGTCATTGGCCACAGGTCTGAAGAAGTTGCGCGAAGACGGAGTAATTGACGACCGTATCTTTGGTTGGGGCGACGCACTTCGCCAGCATCGAAATCTAGGAGCGCATGCGACGACTGCGAAAGTAACGAAAGACGACGCCCGTGACCTGCTCGATTTCGGCATCGCTATTTGCGAGTACGTATTCATACTCAATGAAAAGTTCGAGCGCTTCCAGCAACGGCAACCGAAGGCCTAACAGGCTGTTGAAAATCGACTTTGAATGGGATGAATCCGTGTCTTTGATAGTGCCCGACTCCTTACCATGCGCAAGAAGATCGCTTATAAGCCGTTTTGATTGGCCTCGTCGCAAGTGGGGTGGGGCGTCACTTCATTTTTCGACAGCCGCTAACAGGCGGCAGTCGCCCTCCCACCCTCGCCTTTCTGTGCGAACCAAATGGCTAGATCGATAGTCGCACCGCCCGCCCGCCTTGCTGAGCGCCTCGTCCAAGTGACGAGGGAAGTTCGTGGTCGTATTCCAACGGTGCACACCGATTGGGTCAGCTTCGATCCTGCAGAGCATGCAGAACTACGTAAGCACCTCGATACCCAGGGAGTCGATGAACTGAGCGGTGCATGTAATGTGGCTGGGGCGCTCTATCACGGCCGCCAAGTTAACCCGATTAGCGTTTCAGCCATCCGAAACCACCTCCTGAAGGTTGCTGAGGCGGCAGGCCAGCTCCAAAGCTGCTTCGACATGAACTCTCGCCATGCGATGACTCTTGTGTCCCTACTCGAGTTCGAATGCGACTCGGGGCGAGGCATGCACAACACCAAAGAGCTCGTGCGACTGCTCAGCGCACTTGCGGCGGGCTGCAGGAAGCAAGCCAAAGGGTACGTAGGCCAGGCCCGTCGTCATGCCCCTGAGTACCAGGTGAGATGTATCGCTCGGGTACTTGAACCTCGAGGTATCAAGGCTTCTGCAGCGCCCGGCTCACGGTTCACTCGCCTCGTTCGCATCTGTTTCTCGGCTATGGGAATTCACAGTGATCCAGGTCGAGCCATACGAAGTTACATCGATCACAAGGATGACGAAAGCTTCTCCATGTGACCGCGCATTCGTCACCTACGTCTCCTCGCCTCCTTCGGGTCTACTCTAGCCATCGACATACAGGATCTAAGGTCCGAAAGTCGATTGGCGGCGTAGCTCAGCGGATAGAGCGTCCCGGCTTCTACATGTCTTTCCGGCAAGGGCATGGCCTGGAAGGTCGCAGGTTCAAGTCCTGCCGTCGCCCCCATCGCTGCCATTTCATATTCGATGCGCCGATGAAGGTGTCGCCTGACCTTCGTCAACGCGACCACCTGCGGCAAGCCGTGGTCGTCGCGTTACTTCGAACGCTCAACATCCTGCAAGCCGGCAACCCACTGACCGAAAACGTGTTGGATCGTCGGCGTTGGTATGCAGCAAATGCCGCGCGTACCAACAATTCTCTGCATCGCTGCACAGGCAGGCGTTGCGGCGCGCCTCTGGAGTGCCGAGGAGCGCAGTGGAGCAGGGTCGGGCCACTTGTGGCCCAAGTCGGCGCTGTTTGAGCCCTGTACCCAGGGCGAGTTTGCCGACTTGCCCTGCGTAACGAGCACCGCAGGGGAGCCGTAGCGCAGCGAAGGCCGCTCCGGTGAAGCGACGCGGCGCCTGGCTGGGCGGCGATGCAGCGCGAGCATTCCGCACGAGAGGAAAATGCACGCCTGTCCAACGCGCCGTTGGGGCTGCAGCGCAAGGCCAGCACCAACAACTCGATGAAGGTCCCCTGGCTCACCATGATCTGGCGATACCAGGGGTCGGTCATTGGGTTCAAGCGATCCAGGTCGACGTGCAGCGAAATCGCATCGGCCTCGCGCAGGTCCACCAGCCAGGACGCCCCCGCCGGCCAAGCGGATGAAGTCGCGGCGGTAGATGGCGGCCATCGTTCACGCCCACGCGGGAGCGTGACAAACCCGCAGGCGAAGCTTGCCCAGGTCCCGCAATGTGTTGTGCACCGCTTCGGGCGGCGGTATATGTGGCTCCAGCCCGATCTGGGCCGCCACCTTGTCGCCCGCCAGCACACGTGGGGTCTGCCACTGGCAAGACATCTGCACCAGCTCGCGCCACACCGGAACCACCAGTCCGCCCAGCCGGACCATCGGCCACCGCGGGGCAGCGACCTTGAGTGGTGCGGCCGGTGCCAGCCAGCCCCGGTCGCGGTCGCGGCCCCGAAATGGCGCCACAGTTTTGGCACCAACCAGCCGATAACCAGCCATGGCCGCACGTTGACCTTGCGGCACCGGGCGGCGCAATTTGCAGTTGCGGCGCCGGGCCGTGCCATGTGAGGTTGCGGCGCCGCGTGGCGCAGCGCCTGGCAGGCACGGGTCGATTGTGGAAAAGCCGGCAACACAACACAATTGTCGAACCGAGAGACTCAGGAATTCAAAAATGAATAACCACCGCCGGTGCCGCGTGGCAGGATGAAGCAGGATTTCGACTGGAGCCTGATCCGTTCCTTTCTTGCCGCGCTGGAGCGCGGCAGCCTGCTGGGGGCCGCCCGCGCGCTCGATTCGAGCCAGCCCACGATCGGGCGCCACATCGCCGAACTGGAGGCGCAACTCGGCGTGGTGTTGTTCGAGCGCACCGGTCGCGGCCTGCTGCCCACGGAGATGGCGCTGCGCCTGGCCGACTCGGCACGCGCCATGGAAACCAGCGCGCTGCAACTGGCGCGCAAGGTGTCGGTGGCGCAGTCCGGCGTCTCCGGGACGATACGCCTCACCGCCAGCCAGCCGGTGGCCTGCATGTTGCTGCCCCCGATACTGGCGCGCATGCGCCTGGCCCTGCCCGAGGTGCAGGTGGAACTGGTGGTGAGCAACGCGGTGAGCAACCTGTTGCGCCGCGAGGCAGACATCGCGCTGCGCATGGTGCAGCCGGACCAGGCGACGCTGGTCGCCCGGCGCATCGGCAAGGTCAGCCTGGGCGCCTATGCCCACCGCGACTACCTGCGCCGGCGCGGCACGCCGCGCAGTCCGGCCGAACTGGCCGGGCACGAACTGGTCGACTACGACCAGTCGGACGTGATCCGGCAGGGTTTCGCGGCCTTCGGCCAGGCGCGCCAGCGCGAGGACTCCGGTGTGCGCACCGATGACCTGATCGCCTATTTCGAGGCGGTCCGTGCGGGTTTGGGTGTGGGTTTCCTGGCCGACTTCGCGGCCCGCACCGACAACGCCCTGGTGCCGCTGCTGCCGATGCTCAAGATCCCTCCGCTGCCGCTGTGGCTGGCAGTGCACCGCGAGATCCGTACCAGCCGCCGCATCCGCGCGGTCTACGACTTCCTGGGCGAGGCCGTGCCGGCAGCGCTGTAACCCGTCGACCTACCAAGGAAAGCTGCCGATGCTGCACCGCCTGAACGAATTCTTCCCGATCCGCTACACCGCCTTCGGCCTGTGCGTCATGGGCCTGCTGCTGTGTATCTTCACGCTGGTGGGTTTTGGCCAGGGCGGCCCGCTGGCGCTGGTGTTGCTGGCGCTGGTGGGGCTGGGCATCTACGACCTGGTGCAGACCCGGCGCTCGATCCTGCGCAACTACCCGGTCATCGGGCACCTGCGCTTCATGCTCGAACTGGTGCGCCCAGAACTGCGCCAGTACTTCCTGGAAAGCGACAACGAGGCCACGCCGTTCTCGCGCGCCCAACGCTCGCTGGTCTACCAGCGCGCCAAGGGCGATTCCGACAAACGCCCTTTCGGGACCCAGTTCGACGTGCATGCCGAAGGTTACGAATGGATGAACCATTCGCTGGTGCCAAGCACCATCGCCTCGCATGATTTTCGGGTGTGGATCGGCGGCATGCCGGACCAGGTCGCGGCGCAGGCGCCCGCCAGCGGGTTGTGCACCCAGCCCTACCATGCCAGCGTGTTCAACATTTCGGCCATGAGTTTCGGGGCCCTGAGCGCCAACGCGATCCTGGCGCTCAACGCCGGCGCCAAACGCGGCGGTTTTGCCCACGACACCGGTGAAGGCTCGATCTCGGTGCACCACCGCGCCAACGGCGGCGACCTGATCTGGGAGATCGGCTCGGGTTACTTTGGCTGCCGCAACGACGACGGCAGCTTCAGCGCGGACAAGTTTGCCGAGAATGCGCGCAACCCCCAGGTCAAGATGGTGGAAATCAAACTCAGCCAGGGCGCCAAGCCGGGCCACGGCGGCGTGTTGCCGGGCCCCAAGGTGACACCCGAAATCGCCGCGGCGCGCGGTGTGCCGGTGGGCGTGGACTGCGTCTCGCCGTCGGCGCACAGCGCGTTCTCGACCCCGATCGAGATGATGCATTTCATCACCCGGCTGCGCACGCTCTCGGGTGGCAAACCGACCGGCTTCAAGCTCTGCATCGGCCACCCCTGGGAGTGGTTCGCGATCGTCAAGGCGATGCTTGCCACCGGTGTCACGCCCGACTTCATCGTGGTGGACGGCGCCGAAGGCGGCACCGGCGCCGCGCCGCTGGAATTCACCAACCACGTCGGTTCACCGCTGCAGGAAGGGCTGCTGCTGGTGCACAACACGCTGCGCGGGGTGGGACTGCGCGACCGCATCAAGATCGGCTGCGCCGGCAAGGTGGTCAGCGCCTTCGACATCGTGCGCATGATGGCGATCGGCGCCGACTGGTGCAACAGCGCGCGCGGCTTCATGTTCTCGCTCGGCTGCCTGCAGGCGCAGACCTGCCATACCGGCCATTGCCCCACCGGCGTGACGACCCAGGACCCGCTGCGCCAGCAGTCGCTGGTGGTGCCGGACAAGGCGCAACGGGTGTTCAACTTCCACCGCATGACGCTGGACGCCCTCAAGGAGCTGGTGCAGGCGGCCGGGCTCAAGCACCCGAGCGACATCACGGCCCACCACATCGTGCGCCGCTCGACCGACCAGAAGGTCAAGTCGCTGGCGCAGTCGATACTGACCCAGATGGCCGACGGCGCCTTGCTGCACCACGACCTGGCCCCGCTGCCGCTGATCTACCGCCAATCCTGGCCGCAAGCCAGCGCGCACAGTTTCCAGCTGCAGCTTCAGTAGCCCACTGCGGCAGCACCCGCCGACACCGGCCAGTCCGCGCGCGGCGACCAGGCGCCGGCGCCGACGACCAGCAGCCGCCGGTGCAGGCGCAGCACCGCATGGTCCTTGCTCAGCAACACCGCGTGGTGCGCGACGGCGAGATCGATGAACGGCTGGTCGTCACGGTCGCTGCAGCGGATGGCGGCAGGCGCTGCCGCGTCGTGCAACTGGCTCAGGCGGTCGAAATGCAGCAGCACGCCGGCACCGTCCTGGCCCTGCGACAGCAGGCGCGCGGCAATATGCCGGTAATCCAGCACCCGCTCGAGTTCGTCGCGCATCGCGGCGGTCACCAGCCAGGACACCGCCGCGCACTCCAGCAGCCGCGCCAATCCGCGCGTGGCGGGATCATCGAACACCAGCAGGTCGAGCGCCACATTGGTGTCCAACACGAAGGGACCGTGCAGGACCGGCCGGGCGGCGCTCTGGCGGGCCAGAACCGGCCCGGTCATGGTGCAGGCTGCGCGGGTGTGTCCGCGCGCGCGGAACCCTTGACCATGTCGAACCGGAACAGGCGGCATTCGATCGGCCCGTTCCACATCGGCACCCGGCGCGACTCCTTCAGGCGCATCTTGCCCGGCAGCTTGAGGTCGGGCGTGAGCACCCAGGCGGTCCAGCCGGCGTAGTTCTTTTTCCAGTGGGCCGCCAGTTGCACGAAGAAGTCGCCGCCGTCGGGCGTCTGCGCATGCTCGCGGCCGCCGGTCGCTGCGCCACCATCCTGGGCCGCGGGCACGCCATGGCGCGGCCGCGTGGCGCCGACGCCTGCCACACCCGCGGCGTCGATGCGTTCGCCGTACGGCGGGTTGACCAGCATCACGCCAGGCGTCTCAGATGGCGGCATGCGCTGCAGGGCGTCGCCGCCGCGAAACTCGATCACGTCGGCCACGCCCGCGCGTCGCGCGTTGCGCTGCGCGAAGTCGACCATGCGGTGGGCCACGTCGCTGCCGAAAATGAGCGGCCTGTCACCCGAGCCGCCCGCTCGCTGCGCCCGTTGCGCCTCGGCCAGGATCGCGGCCCAGACATGGGGCTGGAACGGCAGCATTTTTTCGAACGCGAAGTGGCGCAGGCTGCCGGGCGCGATGTTGCAGGCGATCTGCGCCGCCTCGATGGCGATCGTGCCGCTGCCGCAGCACGGGTCGTACAGGGGCTGTTGCGGGTTGTCGGCCCAGCCGCTGGCGGCGATCAGTGCAGCGGCCAGTGATTCCTTCAGGGGCGCCTCGCCCTTGTCCTCGCGCCAGCCGCGCTTGAACAGCGCCTCACCCGAGGTATCGATATACAGCGAGACGGTGTCGGTGGTGAGGTGCGCGTAGATGCGGATGTCCGGCCACTGGGTATCGACATCCGGGCGCACGCCGGCGGCCTTGGCGCGGAACCGGTCACACACCGCGTCCTTGATCTTCAGGGCGGCGAAGTTCAGGCTGGTCAGCCGGCTGTGCTGGGCCGTGACCTCCACCTTGATCGACTGGCGGGGCGTGAACCAGATCTCCCACGCCACGTCGCTGGCCGCGCGGTACAGGTCCTGCTCGTTGCGGTACTGGGCGTGGAACAGCTGCACCAGCACGCGCTGGGCCAGCCGGCTGTGCAGGTTGAGCAGCATCGCGTCGCGCCACGCCGCGTTGACCGCGACACCGCCGCGCTGCCGGTGCACCTGCTGCGCCGGCTGGCCGGTGATGCGCGCGACCTCCTGCGCCAGGTAGTCTTCGACGCCGGCGGCGCACGGCAGGAATAGTTGCAGCTGGTTCACGCAGGACTTCGGATCGGATTCGGACTGGACCGCACAGCGGTGGCTACAACGCCCGGCGCAGGCTGGCCGGCGCGATCTTGAGGCCTTCGCGGTATTTCGCCACGGTGCGCCGGGCGCAGGCGATGCCCTGCTCCTTGAGCATGTCGGACAGCTGGTTGTCGCTCAGCGGCTTGGTGCTCGACTCGGCCTCGATGAACTGCTTGATCAAGGCCCGCACCGCCGTGCTCGACGCGTTGGCGCCCGAGTCGGTGCCCAGGCCTGAGCCGAAGAAATACTTCAGCTCGAATGTGCCCAGCGGCGTGGCCATGAACTTGGCGGTGGTCACCCGGCTGATGGTCGACTCGTGCAGGCCGAGTTCGTCCGCGATCTCGCGCAGCACCAGCGGGCGCATCGCCAACACGCCATGCAAGAAGAAGCTCTTCTGGCGTTCGACAATGGCGCTGCTGACGCGCAGGATGGTGTCGAAGCGCTGCTGGATGTTCTTGATGAACCAGCGCGCCTCCTGCAGGCGCTGCTGCAGCGCGGCGTGGTTGGAGGCGTCGCTGCCGTTGCCGCGGTGCTGGCGCAGCGCATTGGCGTAGATGTCATGCACGCGCAGGCGCGGCATCACCTCGGGATTGATCTGGGCCCGGAATCTGGCCTGCGCGCCTTTGCCGACCTGCACCACCAGCACGTCCGGGACCACGATGTTGCGTTCGACGTTCACAAAGCGCCGGCCCGGCTTGGGCTCCAGGCGGCCGATCACTGCAATCGCTTCCCTGACCGCGGCGTCACTGGCCGCGCACAGCTGCACCAGGCGCTTGATATCGCGCCGCGCCAGCACGTCCATCGGCTGCGCGCAAATCCGCACCGCCACCGCCAGCACCGCGTGTTGCGGGGCGTCCAGCGGCAGCGCACGCTGCATGGTGCGCAATTGCAGGCGCAGGCACTCGCCCAGGTCGCTGGCGCCGACACCAACCGGGTCGAAGCCCTGCAGGGTCCGCAACGCGACCGTGAAATGGTGCACCAGCTGCTGCAGTTCCTCGTCATCACGCGGCCCCAGCCCGACCGCGAGCGATTCGAGCGAGTCTTCGAGATAACCGTCTTCGTTGAGCGACTCGATCAGGAAACGCAGCGCCACCCGGTCCTCCTCGCCCAGTCGCGACGCCAGCGCCTGCGCGTGCAGGTGGGACTGCAGCGATTCCTGCATGCGCGCCAGTTCACCCGCGTCGACCTCGGTGTCCGTACCCAGGTTGTTGCCGTGCGCCTTGGCGTCGCCGCCCCACTCGCCGTCGTCAGGCGACATCTCGACCGTTCCGTCGCCATCCCAGCTCTGTGCGTCGGCGGCCGACAGCGGCGTCACTTCGTCGTCATGCGACGGCGCGCCGGAATCGGCTACGTAGTCGGTGGTCGGCGCGGTCGCGAGTTCGGTTTCGCGGTCGGCCTGGCGCACCGGCGTGTCGACCTGGTCCAGACCGAATTCCTCGCGCGCAGGCGACTCTTCCGACAACTCCAGGAACGGGTTGTCGTCGAGCATCTGGCTGACCTCCTGGCTGAGCTCCAGTGTCGACAACTGCAGCAGGCGGATCGACTGCTGCAGTTGCGGCGTGAGGGCCAGGTGTTGGGATACACGTAGTGAAAGACCTGGTTTCATCTTCCGCTACATCTTGAAGTGCTCGCCAAGGTAGACCCGGCGCACATCGGCATTGGCCACGATCTCCTCCGGCGTACCCTGGGCCAGCACATGGCCATCACTGATGATGTAGGCGTGGTCGCAGATGCCCAGTGTCTCGCGCACATTGTGGTCCGTGATCAACACGCCGATACCGCGCGACTTGAGGAAATTGATGATGCGCTGGATTTCGATCACCGCGATCGGGTCGATGCCGGCAAACGGCTCGTCCAGCAGGATGAAGCGCGGCTGCGTCGCCAGCGCGCGGGCGATCTCGACCCGCCGCCGTTCCCCGCCGGACAGCGACAGCGCCGGCGAATCGCGCAGGTGCTCGACCCGCAGGTCCGTCAGCAGGCCGGTCAGCCGTTCCTCGATCACCGCCGGAGCCAGCGCGTGGCCCGCCGCGTCGGTCTGCAATTCGAGTACCGCGCGCACGTTTTCCTGGACATTGAGTTTGCGGAAGATCGACGCCTCCTGCGGCAGATAACTCAGGCCCAGGCGCGCGCGCCGGTGGATCGGCATGTGTTCGACCGATCGGCCGTCGATCGTGATGTCGCCCGCGCTGGCCCGCACCAGGCCGACGATCATGTAGAACGAGGTGGTTTTTCCGGCGCCGTTGGGGCCCAGCAAGCCGACCACTTCGCCCTTGCCGACGGCCAGCGAAACGTCCTTGACCACGGTGCGGCTGCCGTAGGACTTTTGCAGGTGGCGCGCCTCCAGGCGACTGGCCGAAGGCGGCGCCAAGCCGCCCGGTGCCGGCGCCGTCGGCGCCGACAGCGGCGCCTCCATCAGCACGGCGCCATTCACTTCTTGGCTCCGCCCAGGCTGGTGGAACTTCGCAACACCGGCGCGGGCGCCGACGCGGCCGGCGCCGGCCGGACCGCCGCACCGGCGCCGGTGGGGCGCGACTCGTCGACACGCGGCGTCAGCATCGCCCGCACGCGCGGGGCGGCGCCTTCGGCACCCGGCTTGGTCGGACCACCGTCGACCGTCAGCACGCTGGTGCTGTTGTCGTACACGATCACGACGCCGCTCATCTCGTCATTGAGGGTGTTGCCGAGGTACCGGCGCAATTGCGCGCGCTGCAGGAAACGCACCACGTCGACCTTGCCGTCGTAATCGATCACCTCGCCCTCGCCCTCCATGAACTCGTCGCCGGCACCCGGCCGGGTATCGCGCTTTTGCCTGAAAAAAGCCAGTTTTCCGGGTTCGGCCTTCATGACGCCGAACTGGTTGCCTTCCGGGTCCTGGCGCACGTCGAGTTGCGCGCCCCGGATGATCATGGTGCCCTTGGTCACGACCACCCGGCCCGTGAAAACGCTGATTTGCTTGACATCGTCGTAACGCAAGGCGTCGGCCTCGATGTTCATGGGCTTGTTGCGGTCGGCCTTTTCGGCCGTGGCGGGGCCGGCCAGCAGGACGCATGCCAGCAGGATGGAAATCTGAAAAATTAAGGGTTTCATAAAGGCACGAATCTTGCTGTCAGCTACTGCTGTTTGATTGTAGCCTTCGGTCGCGCGGTGACCGGTCTCGCGCGCCGGGGCCGCGCCAACAGGAGGTCCCATCGGTCACCGGGCGAGGCGCCGGCTGGTCCGACCGTATCGATGCCGGTGGCTGCCAGCGGTCTGCGGGGAATCGGCGCCAGCCGTTGACCGCCCGGGCCAGGCGCCGGCCTCTTGCCGGCCGGCGCTAACGCCCAGGCGCCCTGGTCGGCCGTGCCGCGTCTGCGAACCCCATGCCGCGCCGCGGCCAGCCAGTCAGCGGCCGGCGCGCACCTCGGCTGCCAGATAGTCGACGACCTGCAGCGCCCGCAGCATGCTCTTGGCCACCTCACCGTCGGTGTAGAAGCGCCCGGCCACCCCGAGGGCCGGCACGCCCGCGACCTTGTACAGGTTCTGCAGTTGCGTCGCACGGGTGGCTTTGGTGGCGACGGCAAACGAGTTGAACTGTTCCAGGAACTTCGCCTTGTCCACGCCCTGCTTGGTCACCCAGTCCACAATGTCGTTGCCCTTGGCCAGCGGAATCTTTTCGGCGTGGATCGCGGCGAAGACCTTGGCATGCAGCTTGTCGACCAGGTCCATCGCCTCGAGGGTGTAGAAAAGCCGCTGCTGCGGGACGAACTCGTCGCGGAATCCGACCGGAACACGCCGCACCGAGACGTCCTTGGGAACCCGCTTCACCCAGGCGTCCAGCGTCGGCTCGAAGGCGTTGCAGTGCGGGCAGTTGTACCAGAAGAACTCGACCACCTCGATCTTGCCGGCGGGGGCTTCCACGGGGGCGCGTTTGTCCAGCACCAGGTAGTCGGCGCCCGATTCGGGCTTGGCGACCTGCGCCTGCGCCACAAGCCCCTGGCCCAGCAGGGCGGCCGATGCTGCGGCGACAGAAAAATCACGACGTTTCATTGTTTTCGACTCCTTGATGACTTGCGAACAGGCTGGCAGTCCGACCTGCCCGGCCCCCAAAAGTTCAGCGCTGCACCCGTACCAGCGCCGCTTCCATTCCCAGCGACTCGAGTTTTTCCTTGGTCTTGTCGGCGTCGTCACGCTTGTCGAAGGGTCCGACGCGCACCCGGTATACCGTCCGTCCGGATTGCTCGCGCTCCGATACCCGGGCTTCGATGCCCCCCAGCGACAGCTTGGCACGCTGGCCCTCGGCGTCGTCCGCCGTCCGGTAGGCGCCGACCTGCACAAAATAGGAGAACGGGTCAACTGACGTCGCGGCTGACCGCGCCTTGGCCAAATCGCCCAGCGGGTCGGCCGACGCTGTCGACTTGGGGCCCGGTTTGGGGTCCGGCTTGGCCTCGACCGTGGCGGCCGGCACAGCAGGCCTGGCGCTGCCCTGCGCCGGCTCCGCCGCTGTCGGCGACGCCGCGGCGGGCTTGGCCGGATTCTTGCCGTACAGCGGTGCGTTCGGGTCCCAGTCCTTGTTCTTCTTGGCCTCGGCCGCGTCCTGGTCGCTGGAACGGGTCTGGCCCTTGTTCACAAACGGAACCGGAACCTTGGTCACGTAGACCGCCACCGCCAGCGCCGCGCCCAGGCCGATGACGACGCCCATGACCAAACCGACGAAGGTTCCCCCGCGCTGCTGCTTCATGCCCTGCCCTTGTCAACAATTTCCATGGATTTCCCGGTTGCCGCCCTGGGCGGATTACATTTTTTGCGGTGCGCCGACGCCCAGCACAGCCAGGCCGTCGCGCAGCACCTGGGCCGTGGCGGCCACCAGCGCCAGCCTGGCCAGGCGCACCGGTGCATCGTCCACCAGTATCCGCTCGGCATCATAGTAACTGTGGTAACAGGCGGCGAGTTCGCGCAGGTAGAAGGTGACGTCGTGCGGGGCGAAATCCTGGGCGGCGGCGGTCAGCATGTCCGGGAATTTCGCCAGCGCGAGCATCAGGCCGAGCGCCGGCGGACTGCGCAGCGCATCCAGCGGCACGCTCTGCAGCGCCGCCACATCGCCGCCCCAACTGGCCAGCACCGAACAGATCCGGGCATGCGCGTACTGCACGTAGTACACCGGGTTGTCGTTGTTCTGCGCCAGCGCCAGGTCGACATCGAACACATACTCGGTGTCGGGCTTGCGGCTGAGCAGGAAAAAGCGCACCGCGTCCTTGCTGGTCCATTCGACCAGGTCGCGCAAGGTCACGTAGGAACCGGAGCGCTTGGAGATCTTGACCTCCACGCCGCCACGCATGACACG
>JANMYG010000545.1:0-4513 GCA_031381865.1 Betaproteobacteria bacterium
CCGACCGGCCCGACCGCCGACCAGCCGGCCGGCCCGGTGACAGCGCTCGCATGGAGCTGCGGCGCGAACTGGTCCCAGGGCCAGACCTTCATGGCCGAGATGCCCTGCGCCAGCAGCGACTGCGCGAGTTCGCCCGGGCGCTTCAGGAAGCCGTCCTGGTCGGCGTACAGCGGCGTGTCGACGCAGGTGTTGTAGACCCGGATGGTCTCGCGCGTCTGGCCTCCGAGCAAGTGCAGCACCGGCTGGCCGGTGTGTTTGCCCAGCAGGTCCCACAGCGCCAGGTCCAGCGCCGAGACCGCGCGCATCTCGGCGCCGGCAAAGCCGAAGAAATTGGCGTGCGAGAACAGCGCCTGCCAGTGCCGCTCGCGGTCGAACGCGGACTGGCCGAGCAGCATCGGCGCCGCGAAATCGTGGACCACCGCCTCCACCGCGCCCGGGATGTAGAAGGTCTCGCCGAGGCCTTCCAGGCCGTCGTCGGTATGCAGTTGCAGCCACAGCAGGTTCGGGTGCGCGGCACAGCGGATGGTTTCGATGCGCTGGATCTTCATGGGCGATTACCTCGGCTGGCCGGTTACAGCAGGTCGTTCGGCGCGTCGTAGGTGATGCTGAACTGGTCGCCACGGTTCTTGGACACGGTCAGTTCCACCGGCTCGCCGGTCGACGTGAAGTACAGCATCTCGGTGGCCAGGATCGGAGCGCCGGCCTCGTAGTCGAGCACGCGCGCAAGTGCTTCGTCCGCGATTTCGGCCCGCACCCGGATCTGGGCGCGCGACAGCTGGATGTGCAGGTGGCGCTGCACCGCGCGGAACACCACCACGTCGTCGAAGTCCGCGCGCCGCAGCCGGCTGCCGATGGCAGGCGGGAAGTAGAAGGTGGTCTGCGTGATCGGGTGGTCCTTCACCAGCAGCACGGCGCGCAGGCAATAACAGGCGGTGCCGGGCGCCAGGCCAAAGGCCTCGCAGGCCAGCGCCGAGTGTTCCTTGCGGTAGCTCTTGATCACCAGGCGCCGGTCCATGCTCGACGCCGCGATCGCGGCGAAACTCTGGAACTGCAGCGGTTGGGTGCGCGTCGGTGGAGTCGCCACGACGGCCGGCTTGGCGGTGCGTTTCCTGATCAGGCCATCGCCCTCGAGGTCGCGCAGCGCCTGGCGCACCGTGATCAGGCTGACGCCGAACTGGCTGGCGAGATCGGCCTCGCGCGGGAGCGGGCTGCCAGGGCGCAGGACGCCGTTGTCGATCGGCGCGCGCAGCCGCGTCGCCAACTGGCGGTACAGGGGCCCGTTGTCGCGCGTCAGCGACTGCGGCTTGAGCGACCGCATGGCCGCCTGCTGCAGCGCCGTTTCGTCCGCCGCTGTGTCGACCGGGGCGGTTGTCCTGGGGGTAGGTGCCTTCATGCGCTGCCGTCGGTCGATGTCGATGCAGTCCGGGTCGCGGCGACCGGGCTGCGATGACCGCTGGCCGACATCACGGCACGACCCGGGGTTCGGCCACGCCGTTGACGACGTTGGGCGGCAGTTGGCCCATCGCCGCGGCCAGCGCGCGCGTCGCCGCCCCTTCGCGCAGGGCCCTGACCGCCGTCGGGCTGACCGAGGCGATGTGCGGCGCGAGGATGGCATTGGGCAGGTGGCGCAGCGGGTGGTCCGCCGGCAGCGGCTCCGGGTCGAATACGTCCAGTGCGGCGGCAGACAGTCGCCCGTCCTTGAGCGCATGGACCAGCGCCGCCGTATCGACCAGGTCGCCGCGTGCCAGGTTGACCAGCAGGGCACCGCGTTTCATGATTGCCAGGGTGTCCGGGCGCACCAGCCGGCGTGTGGCTGGCGAAGACGGGCAATGCAGGGTCACGATGTCGGAGCCGGCCAGCAGTTCGGCCAACGGCACGGGCACGGCGCCGGTGGCCGTGATGCTCGCCGCGGGAACCATCGGGTCGTGCACCAGCACGCGGCACTTGAAGGCCAGCAACCGGGCCACCACCTCGCGCCCGATGCGGCCGAAGCCGACTACACCGACGGTCTGCTCGCGCAGCACGCGCATGCCCGGCACCGGCACCGCCAGGCGCCACTGGCCGCTGCGCAGCTCCACGCTGTGGGTAACGACCTGCCGTGTCAAGCCCAGGATGAACGCCAGCGTGTGGTCGGCAACCTCGTCGATGCAGTAGTCGGGGATGTTCGATACCGGCAGGCCCAGCGCACGCGCGGCGTCCAGGTCCACGTTGTCGACGCCGATGCCGTAACGCACGATCGCGCGCGCGCGCGGCATCGCGGCGACCACGTTGGCATTGATCCGCGCGAACTGCGTGATCACGGCATCGGCGCTGCCCACCGCGGCGATCAGTTCCGCTTCGCTGGCACAGTGGTGGCCGACCAGCGCGCAGCCGCCCTGCTCGATCAAGGCCGCCTCCAGCGCCAGGTCGGGGAAGTTGTAGTCGGTGACGACGATAGTGCGGCGTGTACCCATGGCTGCGAAGACTCCGGTTCGGCGGGCGGCGACCCCTTGCGTGTGCGCCCTGGTCGGCACCCGCCCGGACCGACAGCCGGTCGTGCGCGCCGGCCCTTGACGCACAGGTTTGGATCGCGGTGCTGTTCACGGGGCGTTTTCGCTGGTTGCCCCGGTACCAGTATATTATTATAAGAGTTCAGCGCGCCGGCCACACCAGCGGAAACAGCGGGTCGTCCATCGGGGCGCCGTCGGCCAGGCGCTGCGCCACTTCCGGGAACGGCGGCGAGGTGCGCCAGGGCCGCAGTGCGTGGCGCGCATCGTCGCCCAGGTAACGGGCCGAGAACACGCGCCGGCGCGCGAGCGCGCCAACGCCGCTGCTCGCATGCAGCGCGAGCATGTGAAACGCCACCGCGTCGCCGGGCTCCAGCGCCCAGGCCAGTTGCCGGAAGCGCTGCGGCTCGGCGTCGATCGGCGGCAACTCCGCCAGGCTGCCATCGGGAAACCATTTCGCCTGCTGGTCGCGAAAGGTGCGCGGCATGTACCAGGTGCCGGCATGGGACCCGGCCACGAAGCGCAGTGTGCTGGCCAGCGGTACCGGATCGACCGGAATCCAGAAGCTCACATTCTGCCTGCCGCTGACGTTGTAATACGGTTGGTCCTGGTGCCATGGCGTGGGCTGGCGCGTGCCGGCCTCCTTTACCAGCAGGTGGTCGTGGTACAGGCGCACCAGCGTGCTGCGCATCAACTGCGCTGCCACGTGCGGCAGCGCGGATTGGCACAGGATCTCGCGGTACGCCACGTTGTGCTGCCAGGTGCAGAAGTCCTCCACGAAGCGGCCCGGGTCGTCCGGCTGGCTGGCTACCGTGCACAACGCACTGGGGTTGGCCAGGTTGTGTTCGATGCCTGCGGCCAGGCGCTGTACCTGCGCCGGCGTGAGCACGCCGCGCAGCAGCACGGCGCCGTCGCGCGCGAAGTCGTCGATCGTCTGGTGGGCCAACTGGTGCGACAGAGGCATGGCGGGTCCGGGGCGTGGTTGCTTCATCCGACCCACCGGCGGGCGTTGTGCCACAACTTCATCCACGGGCTGGGCGTGTTCCTGTCCAGCGGGGTCCAGCTCATCTGGATGTTGCGAAACACGCGCTCGGGGTGCGGCATCATGGCCGTGAAGCGGCCGTCCGCCGTGGTCACGGCGGTCAGCCCGCCGGCACTGCCGTTCGGGTTGAACGGGTAGGCCTCGGTCGGCCGGCCATGGTTGTCGGTGAAACGCATGGCGGCGATCACGCGGGCCGCATCACCACGGTACTTGAAGTTGGCGTAACCCTCACCGTGCGCGACCGCGATCGGCAACCGGCTGCCGGCCATGCCGCGCAGGAACAGCGAGGGCGAGTCGAGCACCTCGATCATCGACAGGCGCGCCTCGAAACGCTCGCTCTGGTTGGTGGTGAAGCGCGGCCAGTGCTGCGCACCGGGAATGATGTCCGCCAGCTCGGCAAACATCTGGCAGCCGTTGCACACACCCAGGCCGAAGGTGTCGCCGCGCGCAAAAAACCGTGTGAACTGTTCGGCCAGCGCCGCATGAAAGGTGATCGAGCGGGCCCAGCCTATGCCCGCCCCCAGCGTGTCGCCGTAACTGAAGCCGCCGCAGGCCACCAGGCCCTGGAAGTCCGCCAGCTGCACCCGGCCGGCGTGCAGGTCGCTCATGTGCACGTCGAAGGCCTCGAAGCCGGCCGCGGTGAAGGCGTACGCCATCTCCACGTGCGAATTGACGCCCTGTTCGCGCAGCACCGCCACCCTCGGCCGCGCCAATGCCAGCGCTGGCGCCCTGCCCGGCCTGGCCGGCTCGGCCGGCGTCCCCGCGACCGGCGCCGAGTCGGGGTCGAATGCCAGATGCACGTGCAGTCCGGGGTCGGTCGGGTCGCCGGCGCCGGCATGTTCGGCGTCGGCGCAAGCCGGGTTGTCGCGGCGCCGGCAGATGTTCCAGCTCAGGGCATCCCATACCTGCTGCAGGTCGTGCAGCTTGGCCGAGAACACCGCCGTGGCATCGCGCCAGACCTGCACTTCGCCCACGCCCGAATCGA
>JANMYG010000621.1:0-2814 GCA_031381865.1 Betaproteobacteria bacterium
GGCCATCCACCAGCAGGCCATGGTGCTCATGCGTGCCCCGGCCAGTGGCGCCCATGAAGCCGGTGGCGTGGCATTCGTCCACGCCGAGCAGCGCGCCGTGCCGGTCGCACAACTCGCGCATGGTGTCGAGCCGGGCCACCGTGCCATCCATCGAAAAAACGCCGTCGGTAAAGACCAGCGTGTGGCGCGCGCCCTCGGCGGCGGCCTGCTGCAGGCAGCGTTCGAGGTCGGCCATGTCGTTGTGCTGGTAGCGGTAGCGCCGTGCCTTGCACAGGCGGATGCCGTCGATGATGGAGGCGTGGTTGAGCTCGTCGCTGATGACCGCGACGTCCTCGCCCAGCAGCGGCTCGAACAGGCCGCCGTTGGCGTCGAATGCGGCCGCGTACAGGATCGTGTCCTCGGTGCCCAGGAAGGCCGAGATCCGGGCTTCGAGCCGCTTGTGCAGGTCTTGCGTGCCGCAGATGAAACGCACCGAACTCAGGCCATAACCGTGGCTGCGCAGCGCCTCGTGCGCCGCCGCCACCACGTCCGGGTGGGCCGACAGCCCCAGGTAGTTGTTGGCGCACAGGTTGAGCACCTCGCGCGTGGAGCCGTCGGGCGCCAGCGTGCGGATGTGGGCGCCCTGCGGCGTGGCGATCACGCGTTCGGCCTTGTACAGCCCGGCATCGCGGATGGCCTGCAGCTCGCGGCCGACATGGGTGTAGAAATCCTGGCTGTTGGTCATGATGTACTCCGGTTGCCGCTTTTGTCGGGCACAATGCAGTTTCTGAGATTGCCTGCATTGTGCAGCATATCGAACAACAATGCAATATATCGAATAACCCCATGGCCCACCGCGCACCCGGGAACAGCTCTGAACCGCCCCGCGTGGGTGACACGCTGGCCGCGCTGCGCCAGCGGCGCTCGCTCTCGCTCGACGAGTTGTCGCGCAAGGCCGGCGTGTCCAAGTCGATGCTGTCGCAGATCGAGCGCGCGCAGGCCAACCCCACCGTGGCGGTGGTCTGGCGGCTGGCCAATGCGCTCGGTGTGCCGATGGGAGAGCTGCTGGGCGGCACGCCGACGCCGGCCGAACCGGCCATCGCGGTGGTGCCGGCGCATGCCGCGCCGTCGCTGCGCAGCCCGGACGGCCGCTGCGAACTGCGCATCCTGGGGCCGATCGAACTTGCGGGCCAGTTCGAGTGGTACGCGCTGTCGGTGCAGGCGGGCGGCGCGCTCGAGTCGCAGGCGCATGAACTCGGGACGCGTGAGCACCTCACCGTGTTGTCCGGCACCATCGAAGTCGCCGCCGGGGACGAAAAACAGCGCCTCAAACACGGCGAGACGGCGCGTTTTGCCGTTGACCGCCCGCACGCGATCCGCAACGTGGGCAAGACCCCGGCCAGCGCCTGGCTGGTGGTGGTGCATCCGGCCTGATAGCCATCGGCGCGCGCCGATGGAAATCTTTTATGCTGGGCTTGGCTCGGCCAGTGCCTGCAGGCGAATCGAAGTCTGCCCGAACCCGCCGGCGCCGCCGGATCGCATACCCCTCGGCGTTCACAGATACAGACCGTTCGTCCCGAGCCTGGCCCGTACTGAACCCGTCAAAGGGTCGAAGGGTCGAGTGGACTCGGCAAGCCCGGGCCGAACGGATCCTGCCGACCGAACACCATTTGCTGTCAGGCCAGCGCCATCTCTCCACCCAGTGCTTCCAGCAGTTCGGGAATCAGCTGCTGCAGCTCACCCGTGCTGATGGCGGCATCGGCATCGAAAGCATCGTCGCGGTCGTCGCCGGCAGCCGCTGCGGCGCCCTCGAACACCACATCGAGAAAAGCCAGTTTCTTGATCTGCAGCGCCTCGGTCAGCACGAAGGACACGCGGTCGTTCCAGGTCATCGCCAGCCGGGTCGGCAGCTTGCCCATGGCGATGTGCTGGCTGACTTCGTCGGTGTCCAGCGCATGGCGGGTGTAACGCACCACCGCCTTGGATTCGTCCGCCGCCTTGAGTTCGCATTCGCGGTCGACACTGAACCCGGCCGGCGCCTCCTGCGTCGACAGCCAGCCCGACATGGCCGCCGCGGCCGAGGTCTGGGTGTTGACCAGTTGCACCGCCAGGCCGTCGACCGCCTTGACCAGTGCGGTCATGAGTTCGTCGGCCTTGGCCTGGCTGGCGGCATCGAGCACCAGCAGCTGCGCCTTGGGGTCGATCCACACCAGCAGGCTGGACTGCTTGCTGAAGGCCATGGGCAGCAGCGCGAGCCGGGCGTCCTCGCGCAGTTCGCGCGCCTCCTTCTTGCCCGGCTTGCGTCCGGTGGCGGCCTCGATCTGCTGCAGCCGCTCCTGCACCTTGCGCTTGACCACCGCTGCCGGCACCGCCTTGACCTCCACCATCAGCTTGAGCAGCCACTGGCCGCCCACCACCTCGACCAGCGCGCCATGGTCCTGGCCACGCGGTTCGACCCATCCGACCGACTTTTCCTGCGACGCGCCGCACGGCGCAAAGCGCCCGCCTTGCAATGCTTCTTCGAGTTGCGCCTGGGTCTGCGTCCACGCCGACACCATCCTGTACACCATCACGTTCTTGAACACAGATTTCCCTTTTGCTGAATTGACGACCGACAAACAAGAGCCGTATTGTCAACGCAGCGCAGTGGCAACCGCCGCAGGATTCCCGAGGGTCACGGCAATGGGCGCGCACCGGGGTGACGGCGCCATGGCCGCGGCGGGCAGCGCCAGCGCGCGGTTATCGCCCCGGCGGCGGCAACACCAGCCGGACCGGCGCCTGGCCCAGGGCCCAGGTCCATACCGCGCCGTCGGTGGTCAGCGCCACGCTGTCGTC
>JANMYG010000671.1:0-1543 GCA_031381865.1 Betaproteobacteria bacterium
TTCGTGCAGGCGCGTCCGGCCGAAGGTGGTGCCGGGGCCCTGGTGGTTCTGCTCAAGCCGGGGCTGTCGCGGCCGCGTGGGGAATTCGACGCGACCGCGGTCTGATCGTCCAGCCACAAAGGGGCCGGTGGCGGACCTGGCGGATGCGAGCGCCCTGTGCGCAAGCCCTGGCGTCCAGCGCACCGCGGCAACGCCAGCAGCGCCGGCGGCAACACCGCGCCAGCCACTGCCAGTGCGGCCATCGCCGGTTGCGACGTCGCACGACCGCCGTAGGTGGGATTGTTTACATTCTCCTGGCTGCCTGCGCCGGATCGGCGCTCCGCCTCTGGTTATCGTAGAGCGGTCGACCGGGTACGCCTGGAGCCGGAACGCCGCACCACGGCGCGATTCGATAAAGCCCTCAAGAAAACTCCTACGGCGCCGAAGAAACCGCAAAGGTGTGTAGCGCAAATGCTTCCAGGCCTTTGAAACACGGTGTTCAACTCTTCATGGCAAACTAACCTAAGTGGGATCAATATGACAAAAGTGGCATTCAAAGTGACAAAATTTGCCCTTGCAATAGGTGTGATGGTTGCGGCCAGTTCGGCGATGGCTGCCACGGACTCGGCCAACTTGACGATCGGCGCGTCGGTCGTCAATGCCTGCGCGATCGGCCCGGGCGCGATTGCATTCGGTTCGTTGGGACTGGCGGTCAACGCAGGCGTCGGGACCCTCGCTGCGAACGGCAACAACGATGCGCACTCGGGAGTGACCATCTCCATCGTCTGCACCAACGGCGCCTCGGCCACGATCGGAGGAGACCTGGGAGCAAATGCAGCAGGGTCCGTACGCAACATGATTTCCGGTGCGGACCTGCTTGCCTATGAGTTGTACACAGACGCCGGGCGCACCACCGTGCTCGACACGGCCAGCGGAAGCATTGCCTACACCGGAACCGGCGCCGCCACCACGGCAGACAAGATCTACGCCCGCGTCACCGCGGCACAGTTGGCGGCGGCGAAAAAGGGTACCTATTCGGATACGGTCGGATTGACGATCACCTACACACCGTAATGCTGCCAAGAGCGATCCGGCAAATCGTAATTTCCGTGGCGTTGCTCGCCTGCGGGCTGGGCTGCGCCACGGTGGCAGCGGCGGCAGGCGTCACCATCTCGCCGGTCGTCATCGAGATCGACGCACCGCGCAGGGCGGTCGCCGTCACCGTGACTAACAACGGCGACCAGCCGATCACACTTCAGACCGAGGCGATGGTCTGGCGGCAGGTCAACGGGGCCGACACCAGCGAACCCACCGACGACCTGCTGGTAGTGCCGCCGATCGTCACGGTACCGGCCGCAGGCAGCCAGGTATTTCGCGTGATGTTGCGTGCGCCCGTGCCTGCGCCCCAGGAGCGCACCTACCGCCTCATGCTGGAAGACATCAGCGCAGTGCAGGCGACCACGGAGCAGACGGCCGTGACGTTTCGGCTCACGCACAACCTGCCGGTCATGGTTGCGCCGGCGGGCCAGGTGGTGAATGCGGTGCGATGGAAACCCTGTGAAAC
>JANMYG010000728.1:0-18816 GCA_031381865.1 Betaproteobacteria bacterium
CGCCATCGGGCTCGGAAGCTGCATATGCGGCGATCCAGCGCTCGTAGGCGGTATCCGGGGTGGAGGCTGCGGCCGGGGGCTGGTCGTCGATCCAGTACACCTTGGCCGGGTAGGACTGGTGCGTCTGAAGGTTGCCGAGCAACTCGGCAAAACCTTCGCCTGCCAGCAACAGCTTGGGTGTGCAGGAGTCGAGGATCTGGCCCACCTCGCGCGCAACCAGGCGGAAATTGATCGGCGCAAAAACTGCGCCGAGCATCGCGCAGGCAAACATCGCTTCGAAGAACTGCGGGCAGTTGTACAGCAGCGCCGCGACCCGGTCGCCGCGCTGCACGCCCTGCGCAGCCAGGGCACCGGCCAGCCGGCAACTGCGCGCATGCAGCTCGGCATAACTGAGTCGCCGCTCACCATAGACCACCGCCAGTGCGTCAGGCCGGTGGGCTGCCTGGATGCCGATCTGGTAGCCGATCATATTATTGATGTTTTCGATATTCAAGACACCCTTCGACAAGCTCTGGGCAGGCCGAGCTCAGGGCGAACGGACATTGACTTGTCATCAATTTGGGAAAGATCAATAGGACGCCGAAGAAGAAGCCTGAAATTCGACCGCCGCCGCTCCCGGCGACCGGATGCCGACGCGCCCCCCGGGGGTAGGCTGCTGTGCGACTCCGTCCGAGGTTCGACATGTGGTTCATATTATCATCGGCCGAACTCCATCCCTTGCCCAGCCCGCCGAGCTCCGCGACCAACGCCGGCCGGTTGCGCGGGTGGCGCCTCCACCGCCAGAACCGTTTTGCAGGTACTCACCTTCGACCATCCGAGTGCGCTTCCCGTTGCGGCGCTGGCACTGTGGCACGACGCCGGCCAGGGCAACCTGTTCCACGAGCAGCCATGGTTGTGGCAGGCATTGCCGGCCAGCTTGCAGCCCGGCGACCGGCTGCAGTTGCACCTGATCACCGACGACGGTCCCGACGGCCGGCCACTGGCATTGCTGCCGGCGGTCTATTCGCGCCTGTATGCCTCGCACCCCAACGCGCGCGTGCTCCATTTTCTGCAGCGCGAGGAGCAGCCCTACGAGCCGATCGGCCAAGCGGTGGATGTCGCGGCGACGGCCGAGTGCATCGCCGCATGGATCGAGGCGAATCCGAATGCGGTTGATGTCGTGCGTGTCAGCCCGCTCGACCCGGCACAGCCGTTGACGTCGGCGATTGTCGGCGCCCTGGCCCGGCACGGGCACTGGGTGCAGCTGTACCGCTACGCCAACAGTCGATTTGCGACCGTGGCTGGTTTGACTTTCAGCCAGTACCTGGCGCAGCGACCCAAGGCGCTGCGCGAGTCGCTCGAACTCAACACCCGGCTGCTGTTGCATGGCGGGCGTGGCGAGTTCCAGTTGCCCTTCACCCCCGAACTGATCGAGGAAGCCTGGGACCACGTGCGCTACGTCATCGAGCACACGCCCGAGGAGGACGCACCGGACCCACCCGACTACCTGCGCGCGATGCTTGTCACCGCCGCCGACACCGGAACATTGCGGCTGGGCATATTCTTCCTGGACGGCCTGCCGGTGGCGATGCAGCTGTGGGTGATCAACGCGGGTCGGGCGCTGTGCCTGCGTATCTGGGCGGCGCAAGGGCAGCGCGCGTTCCCGATCGACGATGTGCTGACACAGTTGATGGCGCTGTGCCTGATCGACGGCGACCATGTGGATGAACTCGAGTTCGGTGATGTCAACGACGAGTTCGCCCGCGACTGGGCGCCGCTGTCGCGTGAGCGTCTGGGCCTGGCGGCATTCAACCGCCACACCTTGCGCGGCGTGCGCGGAGCGCTGCGCCACATTGGTGTGCAACTGGTCAAGACCGCGCCGCAGCGTTTGTGGCGTTTCCTGCGTGCTCGCCGCCAGGCGTGAGCGCCAACGGCGAGCACGCGCCGCGCCGGAGGCAACCGACTGCGCGGGTGATCTGGACTGGCTCTCGGCCTCCCATGCCGAACGGCGTTCGATCGGCAAGATCCGTTCGGGCGGGCCAAGCCCAGGGTGAACGGCCCATGTCTTTGAACGCCAAGGCTTATCAGGTTTCGCGACCTTCGCCCCGCGTACGGCGCCGGGCGCCCCAGCGCGCCAGCCGGTATCCGATCCAGCCCTGTGGACGCAATGCGGCATTGAAGCCGTCGGGGAACAGCAGGATCACCGCCATGATGATCAGTCCCGTGGCGCCCAGATGCCAGTTGAGCAGCCGGCTCCAGGTCAGGTTGGCCAGCAACTCGACAAAAAACGCCCCAGCCACCGGACCGAGCACGGTACCCGCACCGCCCAGGAGCAGGATCGCAAAGGCCTTCACGGCCAGTGCCAGGTCGAACATCGACGGCGGGTCGATATAGGTCAGCCACCAGGCCTGGATGGCACCGGCGGCGCCCGTGATGGCGGCGCTCAGCATCCAGGCGGCGGTCTTGTAACGGGTGGTCTGCAGGCCGCTGAACAGCGCCTTTTCCTCGTTGTCGCGGATGGCGCGGCAACCCAGCCCCAGCCGGCTTCGGCCAAACGCCCATGCCAGCGCCGTGGCCAGCAGCAGCAGCGCGAGAAACAGGTAGTAGAAGCGCGCCGCGTTGGCCGCCGGGCCGCCCGCGGGCAGCGGTAGCGACAGACCCATGCCGCCGCCGGTCCAGCTCCCGGCATTCGCGACCAGTTCCTTGACCGCCTCGTTCAGTCCCAGCGTCGCGATCGCGAAATAGTGGCCCCTGAGGCGCAGCAGCGGCGGCCCGAGCACCAGCGCGACCGCGACGCAGGCCAGCACGGCCAGCGGCGCGGCGGCGGCGAACGGCCATTGCAGCCTGACCATCAGCATGGCCGCGGCATAACCGCCGACGCCAAAAAACACGACGTTGCCAAACGCCGGGTAACCGGTATAACCGGCCATCAGGTTGATGCCCTGCGCCACCACGGCCAGCATGAAAACCATCGACAGCACGCGCAGCCAGTAACCCGACAACGCCCAGGGCGCGACGACCAGCGGCAACAGCACCAGCACCAGCGCGGCAACCCGCAGCGGGCCACCCGCCAGCGCGGACCGGCGGTTATTGGGCCCGGGCATCGACGACATGGCCTGCGCCGAACAGTCCCCGCGGGCGCAGCAGCAGGATCGCCAGCAGCAGGAAGAAGCTGACGGCATCACGCAGGCCCGGCGCGCCCAGGCCCGACACCAGGTTTTCCGCCACGCCCAGAAACACCGCCGCGGTGATCGCCCCGGCCATGTTGCCCAGGCCACCGAGCAGCACGATCACGAACGCCTTCATGGTGTAGCTGTCGCCCGAGAGCGGCGAAAACGCGTACAGCACCG
The DNA here is from genome assembly GCA_031381865.1 of Betaproteobacteria bacterium. GTDB lineage: Bacteria > Pseudomonadota > Gammaproteobacteria > Burkholderiales > Burkholderiaceae_C > CAISIP01. The sequence continues at coordinate 3,330 of JANMYG010000728.1, forward strand.
CCATCAGCGAACCGGCGCAGCCGGCCATTGCGGCGCCGATGCCGAACGACAGCGTGCGCACGCTGCGCGCATCGATGCCCAGCGTGGCGGCCGCGCGCGGGTTCTGCGCCACGGCGCGGATGGCGTTGCCGGTGCGGGTGCGGCTCATGAACAGGTGCAGCAGCAGCGTCAGCGCCAGCGCCAGCGCGAATACCGCGAGCCGTGTCCACTGCACCCGCAGCCCCGCGAATTCGAGCGCCAGGCTGGAGTAGGGCATGGTGATCCCCCGCACGTCTGCGCTGAACAGCTCGAGCAGGATGTTGACCAGCAGCATGTTCAACCCGAAGGTCAGCACCAGCGTCATGAACAGCGAGGCGCGGATGACCCGCTCCAGCAGGAAGCGTTGCAGCGCGGCGCCGAACAGGAACATGGCGGCGGACGATACCGGCAGCGTCAGGAAAGGGTCGATTCCGGTGCGGCTGTGCAGCGCCCAGGTGATGTAGGCGCCGACGATCATGAAGCTGCCGTGCGCCAGGTTGATCAGCCCGGTGACGCCCCAGACCACCGAGAACCCCATCGCCATGCAGGCGTAGAACCCGCCCAGCAGGACGCCGGCGATGATGACCTGCAGCGTCAGCACGGCGCCGGCCCGCCGGCAGCGGCCAGCAGGCCGGGGTTCACCGCTGCGGCAGCGGGTAACTGAACTTGGCTTTGGCCGCCTGCTCCGGGTACACCACCACCGGCTTGCCGTTCTGGATCTGCACCACGGTCATGCCCTTGGCGATGTTCTGGCCGCGCTCATTGAAACGCACCGGGCCGTAGGCGGTCATGATGTTGGTCTGGGCAAGCGCGTCGCGCACCTTCTGCGGGTCGAGCGAGCCGGCTTTTTCGATCGCGCGCTGGTACACCTGCAGCGCGGCGATCGATTGCGGCGGATGGTAGTCGCACACATGTTTGGTCGTCTTCTCGCACAGCGCGGCCAGCTCGGCCGAGGTCCAGCCGAAGATCTCGTCCTTGTAGCCGGCATCTGCGGTCCATTGCACCGGCTCGAGCAGGCCCTCGGCCTTCGGACCCAGCGCCTCGACGAAGCCCGGCAACGTCGGCCCGAGCATGGTGCCGAACATCTTCAGCGGGACGCCGATTTCGCTGGTCTGGCGGGCGATGACCGTGACGTCGCCGGTGTATCCCGCCACGAGCAGCAGATCCGGGTTCTTGCTCTTCATCGCCGCCAGCATGGCCGAGAAGTCCTTGGTGCCGGTCGGATAGACCTCGTCGTAGACGACCTCCAGGCCGGCCGCCTTGGCCTGCCGCGCGGCACCCTCGCCGAAGGACTTCGGCGCCAGCGAGTTCTCGCTGATCAGCGCGACGCGCTGCGCGCGCGGATTCGCGGACGCCGCCGCATTGATCATGTTCGACGAGTACTGGTCGATCGGCGTCAGCGTCGCGAAGAGGTACTTGAAGCCGCGCTCGAAAACGGCCGGCGAGGCGGCATGGGCGGCCACCATCGGCACCTGGTACTTCTCGGACACCACACTGGCGGCGAACGTGATGCCGCTGGAGTAGGGCCCGAGCAGCAGCTTGATGCCGTCTTCGGTGATCAGCTTCTCGAACAGCTTGGCCGAGGTGTTGGCGTCGCTCTGGTCGTCGTAGTACTTGATGGCCACCTTGTAGCTCTTGCCGCCGACCTTGATGCCGCCGCGCTGGTTGATGTTGTCGACGTACATGTCGTAGCCCTCCTTCACCAGCCGGCCTTCGGTCGAGGTCTTGCCGGTGAGCGACAAGGCCGCGCCGAAGGTGATCACGTCCTGCTGCGCCAGAGCCGGCGCGGCACCCAGCGCCGACAGGACACCGGCGAGTGCCAACGTCGCGACAAAGGCGCGGCGCTTGGGCGTGGACTGGTTTTCGCGTCGAATGGGCATAGGGATTCTCCTGAAATTGGACCGGGTGATTCTGGTGGGGCGATGTGTGAAAACCAGCGACCCCGCAGCGGGCCTGACTAACGATCGCTAGGTAACTTAGTGTGACATACGCTGCGTCCTGCTGTCAAGACGACCCGCCGACAGACGCGCTGACAGACACCGGGACAGACGCGTGGGCGGATACGGGCGCAGGTGAGCGTACAGACACGCGTACAGACGAGCGCACCACCACCGGATCACTGGCGCCGCCCGGGCACCGCCCGCACGACGCTCGGCTACAGCGCCGGGCGCTGCGCCAGGAACCCGGTCGCCTGGTCGTAGGCATGGGCCGCGCGCAGCACACCCCAGTCGTCGAAGCGGCGCCCGATGATCTGCAGTCCGACCGGCAGGCCCTGGTCCGAAAAACCGCCGTGGATGGATGCGGCCGGCTGTTCGGACATGTTGAACGGAAAGCAGAACGGGTTGTGGGCCGTGCCGCCCGCCGGCCACGGCAGCTCGGCGGCGTAGGGAAGCACCGCCATCACCGGCGCCAGCACGAAAGCGTGCGTCGCGAACGGCGCCAGCGTGGCGCGCCGGATCGCGTCGAAGTTGACCAGCGACTGCATCAGCTGCTGTTTGGACTCGGCGTTCTCGCGCCGGCACCATTGCGCCAGCACCGGCAGCATCGCGTCCTGTTGCGCCTGTGCCATGGTCGAGAACCGCAGGTAGGTGCGGATATGCAGCACGCGGTCGAAATCGGGTTCGGGACTGTCGGTGAACAGCGGCCCGATCGGCTCCACCACCGCGCCGAGCTGCTCGAACACACGCGCCGCGCGCGCCAGCTTGTCGCGGATCTGCGGGTCGATCGTGAGCCCGAAACCGATGTCCTCCAGCAGGCCGATGCGCACACCCTGCACCCCGCCCGCCAGGGCGCCCCGGAAGTCGCGTGCGTCCCGGGGCAGCGCGGTGAAGTCGCGCGTGTCGGGCCGGGTGATCACCTCCATCATCAGCGCGGCGTCGGCCACGCTGCGCGTGATCGGCCCGGCCACCACACACGGCGAAGGCTCCTGCAGTGGCACCCGGCCATAACTCGGCTTGAGGCCGAACACGCCGCAGAATGCGGACGGAATCCGGATCGAGCCGCCGCCGTCAGTGCCGATCGCCAGCGGGCCCAGCCCGGTGGCCACCGCGGCGGCGGCGCCCGAGCTCGATCCGCCGGTGTTGCACGACCGGTCCCAGGGATTGCGCGTCACCCCGTAGCGGCTGCTGATCCCGGATGCGATCAGGCCGAAGTCGGGCATCGCGCTCTTGCCCAGGATGATCGCTCCTGCCTCCCTCAGCCGCGCGGTGACGGGCGCGTCGACGGTATCGTGCGCCCCGGTCTGGTTGACGGCGTTGCTGCCGTAGAACGCCGGCGTTCCCGCCGCCGCAATATGGTCCTTCAGCGTGACCGGCACCCCGTCCAGCAGCCCCATCGGTTCGCCCCGGCGCCAGCGGTCTTCCGAGCCCCTGGCCGCAGCCAGCGCGCGCTCGGCGTCGACCAGCGGCAACGCGTTGATGGCCGGGTTCACTGCGTCGATGCGCCGCAGGATCGCCTGCACCACTTCCAGCGGCGAGAGCGCACGCGCGGCGAATCGCCGGAGCAGTTCCGATGCCGAAAGGTCGAACAGTTCTTGGGTCATGGTGTCAGCTTCATGGGTGGGGTTCGGTCGTACATCGATCCGCGTGGAGATCGCCCACCCTCAGGGCAGCAGCACGGTCGAGCCGGTGGTCTTGCGCGCCGCCAGGTCGGCCTGCGCCCGGGGTGCGTCGCGCAGTGCATAACGCTGGTGGATGTCGATCCGCACCCGGCCCGACAACACGGCGTCGAACAGGTCCGCCGCACCGGCTTCGAGGTCCGAACGTTCAAAGGCGTAGGCGTCGAGCGAGGGGCGGGTCAGGAACAGCGAACCCTTGGCCGCCAGCAGCGCCGGCTCGATGGCCGGCGCCTTGCCCGAGGCGTTGCCAAAACTGACCATCATGCCGAAGCGCGCCAGGCAGTCCAGCGAGCGCAGGAAGGTGTCCTTGCCGATCGAGTCGTACACCACCGCCACGCCCTCGCCGCCGGTGATCTCGCGCACACGCGCCACGAAGTCCTGCTCGCCCAGCACGATCGTGTGTTCGCAGCCATGCGCACGCGCCAGCTCCGCCTTGGCAGCCGTTCCCACCGTGCCGATCACGTGCGCACCCAGCGCGCGCAGCCACTGGCAAGCGATCAGCCCCACACCTCCGGCGGCCGCGTGCAGCAGCACGGCCTGGCCGGCGCGGACCGGGAACGTGCGCCGGACCAGGAACTGCACCGTGAGCCCCTTGACCATCATCGCCGCCGCCTGTTCGAAGCCGATCCCGTCGGGCAGGCGCACCAGCCGGTCGGCCGGGCACAGGCGGACTTCCGAGTACGAGCCCGGCGGGCGCTCGTAGGCCACCCGGTCGCCGCAGGCGACGTGTGCCACGCCGCTGCCGACCGCCTCGACCACGCCTGCGCCCTCGACCCCGATGCCGCTGGGCAGCGCCAGACCGTACAGGCCGCTGCGATGGTAGATGTCGATGAAGTTCAGCCCCACGGCGTGGTGCCGCACCCGCGCCTGGCCCGGGCCAGGGTCGCCCACCTCCACGTCCTCCCAGCGCAGCACTTCCGGCCCGCCGTGTTCATGGATGCGAAATGCCTTCACCATCGTCCAAGTTCCCGGTTTTCAGGATGCTTCGGCGCGCGGCGACTGCAGGCACGCGCGCGGCGGCCAGGCTGGCCCCTGCGCTCGACCATGGCATGCCGCATGTCAGGGCTTCACCGTCTGGGCGGCGTTGTTCGCGCTGGCACGGCCGGTCGCGTCGGCCGGCGCGCCAGCGCGAAAAGCCGCCAGCAGGCCGTCGCCGATGGTCCTGGCCTCAAGTGCGCTCTGGCGTTTGACGTGGCCGAAACCGCGGATGCGCTCGGGCAGGCGCGCCAGTTCGACCGCCAGCGCGTGGTTGTGCGGCGCCAATGCCGGGCACACCTCCTCCAGCAGCGCCGCGTAGTCGCGCAGCAGCGCGCGTTCGAACCTGCGCTCGGCGCTGTGGCCGAAGGGATCGAGCGGCGTGCCGCGCAGCCGCTTGAGGCGCGCCAGCAGACCGAAGGCGCGCAGCATCCAGCCGCCATAACTGCGCTTGCGTGCCGCAGCGTCGGTGCGCGCAAACCGGTCCAGCAGCGGAATGGCGAGATGGAACTGCAGCCGGAAGTCGCCGTCGAATTCACGTCGCAACCGGTCGATGAAGGCGCCATTGGCATACAGCCGCGCCACTTCGTATTCGTCCTTGGCCGCCATCAGCTTGTACAGCGCACGCGCCACCGCCTTGGCCAGGGCGGTGCTGCCCGGGACACGCGCCCGCTCGGCCTGCGCCACGCGCTCGACCAGGGCGCAGTAACGCCCGGCGTAGGCGCCGTCCTGGTAGGCCTCGAGTTCGCGCGCGCGGTGCGCCACCAGCTCCGCCAATGTCCGGTGGGGCACGGCGGGTTCCTGCTGCGGCACCTCGGCAAGGGCCGCGAGCCGTGCCGGGTCGTGCGCCGCCAGACGGCCCCACGCAAACACTTTCTTGTTGGCCTCGACGGAGACGCCGTTGAGCTGGATCGCGCGTTCGATCGCGCCCAGGCCCACCGGCAGCAGGCCGCGCTGGAACGCGAAGCCCAGCATCAGCAGGTTGGCGGCGATCGCGTCACCGGCGAGCACGGTGGCCAGCGCCGTGGCCCGCACATAGTCGACCCGGTCGGCGCCGCACACCGCCTCGATCGCGCTTTCGATCTGCTGCGCCTGCAGGTCGATGTCGTTGTCGACGACGAACGCGGCCGTGGGCTGCACATGGCGGTTCACGATGCCGCGGGTGTGCCCGGGCCGGCACCGCGCCAGCGCGGTCTCGCCGGCGGCCACCAGCGCGTCGCAGGCCAGCACCAGGTCCGCACCGCCGGCGGCCAGCCGCACCGCGTGCAGGTCGGACGGTTGCGCGGCGATGCGCACGTGGCTGGTCACGGCGCCGTTCTTCTGGGCCAGGCCGGTGAAGTCGAGCACGCTGCAGCCGCGCCCCTCCAGGTGCGCCGCCATGCCGAGCAGCGCGCCCAGCGTCAGCACACCGGTGCCGCCGATGCCGGTGACCAGGATGCCGTAGGGCCGCTCGAGCGCCAGCGGCGCCGGCAGCGGCAGGCCGCGTGCGGGGTCGTCGCCGGTGCCCGTGGCCGGGGACACGCGCCGCGGCGTCGCGCCGCTGAGCGTGACGAAACTCGGGCAGAAGCCGTTGACGCAGGAGAAGTCCTTGTTGCAGCCGGACTGGTCGATCGTGCGTTTGCGCCCGAACTCGGTCTCCAGCGGGCGCACCGAGATGCAGTTCGATGCGCGCGAACAGTCGCCGCAGCCTTCACACACCGCCGCGTTGATCACCACATGGCGCTGCATCGCCGCGTCCGGCGTGTGCTTGCGCGTGCGCCGCTTCTCGGCGGCGCAGGTCTGGTCGTAGACCAGCACGCTCAGGCCGGAAACCTCGCGCAGTTCGCGCTGCACCCGGTCGAGTTGCTCGCGGCCGTGCACCTCGACACCGGGCGCGAAGCCGGCGTCGGACGGGTACCTGGCCGGGTCGTCGCTGACCACCACCACCTTGTTCGCGCCTTCGGCTGCCACCTGGCGCGTGATCTCGGCCACGCTCGGGCTGCCCTCGATGGCCTGGCCGCCCGTCATCGCGACGGCGCCGTTGTACAGGATCTTGTAGGTGATGTTCACGCCGGCGGCGGCGGCGGCACGGATCGCCAGCAGCCCGCTGTGCTGGTAGGTGCCGTCGCCCAGGTTCTGGAACACATGGCGCTGCGACGTGAACGGCGCCAGCCCGATCCAGGTCGCGCCTTCGCCCCCCATGTGGGTGCTGGTGATGGTGTTGCGCTGGGGTATCAACTGCACCATCCCGTGGCAACCGATGCCGGCCATCGCGCGGCTGCCCTCAGGCAGCTGGGTCGAGCTGTTGTGCGGGCAGCCGGAGCAGAAAAACGGCGTGCGCTGCATCGCGATCCGGTGCGCGCCGACCACGCGCGCCTGCCCAGCGAAGCGCTCCAGCCGCGCTTGCAGGTCGGCCGGTGCGCCGCCGAGGGCCTGCAGCCGCGCGACCACGGCGCGCGCCACCATGACCGGTGTGATCTCGCCTTCGCTGGGCAACTGCGGTGCGCCGTGCTCGTCGCACTTGCCGGTCACGCGCGGACGCTGCGCCGCGTCGGTGTTGTACAACACGCGCAGCAGCTGGTCCTCGATGAAGGCGCGTTTCTCCTCCACCACCAGCACTTCCTGCAGGCCGCGCGCGAAGTTGCGCGCGCCCTGCGCGTCCAGCGGCCAGCTCATGCCGACCTTGTACAGGCGAATGCCCAGCGCGGCGGCGCGCTGCCGGTCGATGCCGAGTTCCTCCAGCGCCTGGCGCACGTCGAGGTAGGCCTTGCCGGCGGCCATGATGCCGAGCCGCGCGTGGGGCGCGTCGAGCACCGTGCGGTCGAGCGGGTTGGCGCGCGCGAATGCCGCCACCGCGTGCATCTTGGCGCCGTGCAGGCGGCGCTCCTGGTCCATCGGCGGATCCGGCCAGCGGATCGAGAGGCCGCCGGCGGGCAGCTCGAACTCGGGTGGCAGGAACCGCAGGCGGTCGGTGCCGATGTCGACCGAGGCCGAGCTCTCCACCGTCTCGGCGATCGCCTTGAAGCCGATCCAGCAACCGCTGTAGCGCGACAGCGCAATCCCGTGCAGGCCGAAGTCGAGGTAGTCCTGCACCGTGGCCGGGTTGAGCACCGGCACCATCGCCGCCGCGAACACCTGCTCGCTCTGGTGCGGCAGCGTGGAGGACTGGCAGCCGTGGTCGTCGCCGGCCACCAGCAACACGCCGCCATGGCGCGCGCTGCCGGCGCAGTTGCCGTGCTTGAACACGTCGGTGCTGCGGTCCACGCCGGGGCCCTTGCCATACCAGATGGCGAACACGCCGTCGACCTTGGCGCCCGGAAACAGGTGCAGCTGCTGGGTGCCCCACACCGAGGTGGCGGCGAGGTCCTCGTTGAGTCCGGGCTGGAAGTGGATGTTCTGCTCGCGCAGCAGCGCGCCGGCACGCCACAGGGCGCGGTCGTAACCCCCCAGCGGCGAGCCGCGGTAGCCGGAGATGAAGCCTCCGGTGTCCAGAGCGGCGGCGCGGTCGCGCGCGCGCTGCATCAGCGGCAGGCGCACCAGCGCCTGGGTGCCGGAGAGGTAGACGCGCCCGGTCTGCGACGTGTACTTGTCGTCCAGGCTGACGGTGCCGGTCTGCATGGCTGTCCCTCATGTACGTGAAGCCGTTGGGCCTGCGTGCGCAACCGCGCCACAAGATTGACAGCCGGTGACGCCACGGCCACACTATCTTACCTAACGAACGTTAGACAAGCAAGACGCCGCTGTGCCCTTGCTTTTGGTTGACAGCAAATTTTTCTGGTGCCACACTATCCTACCTAACGATCGTTAGATAAGCAAGTCGGAAAGTTGCGCCCCCGAATCTGGGTTGGCGCTGCTTGACGCAAACAGGACCTGTTCGACCTCGCGATCCATCAGAGGACTTGCCATCGATGCTTTCCAGCCCCGAAATCGACAGCGACCGTGACGTGCTCTCGGTGCAGCGTCTCGCGAAGTCTTACGGGGCGACACACGCGCTGCGCAACGTTTCTCTGGCCGTGCGACCGGGCGAGGTGCATGCGGTGCTGGGCGAGAACGGCGCTGGCAAGTCGACGCTGGTCAAGATCCTCAGCGGCATCGTCCGGGCGGATTCCGGACGGATTGAAATCGCGGGCGCCGAGTTCCTGCCGGGCACGTTGATGCAGGCACGCGCGGCCGGTGTCTCGACGGCATTCCAGGAGCTCAGCCTGCTGCCCAATCTGAGCGTTGCCGACAACCTGATGTTGCCGCGGCTTGTCAAGGGCTTTGCCGGGCGTGCACCGGTGATGGCCAATCGGCGCGCCGCCGCGGCAATCCTGCAGGAATTCGGCGCCGCCGATATTGCGCCAGACGCATGGGTCGAGGACTTGTCGCTGGCACAAAAACAAAGGCTGGAAATCGTCCGCGCCTTCAGCCACCGCCCGCGCCTGCTCATCCTCGACGAGCCGACCGCCGCCCTGGCCGAACCGGAGTGGTTGTTTGGCGAACTCCAACGCGTGGTTGCCGCCGGAACGGCGGTGCTGTACATCACCCACCGGCTGCCCGAAGTCCGCCGACTGTGCAGCCGGGCCACGATCTTGCGCAACGGCGAGAACATCAGCACGGTCGATCTGGACCAGGTCACCGACAGCGACATCTTTGCCGCGATGGTCGGGGTGGCACCGACGCACCATGCCGATGTCGACGGTTTGATCGACGACGCCGCTACCGAATCGGCGCTGCGCGTGCGCGATCTTTCTGGCGTGGGGGTGATGCCGATCAATCTGGATGTTCGCAAAGGCGAGATCGTTGGGGTCGCGGCACTGGAGGGCCAAGGTCAGCGCGAGTTGTTCCGCATGCTGGGCGGGGCTACACCGATGGCGGGTGGCATTGTCGAGGTGGATGGGCGAAGCGTGAGCCTGAATTCTCCTGCGCAGGCGTTGCACGCGGGGATCGCGTTTCTGCCGGAAGAGCGCAAGACCGAGGGTGTCTTTCTCGGCATGGGCGTCAGCGCCAACATTTCTCTGTCAATCGTTGATCGTTTGCAGCGTTTTGGTTTCATCGACCAGACGCGCGAGCGGCGTTACGTTGTCGAACAGGCAAACACGATCGACCTGGACGAGCGTTTCGTCGATATGCCGATGGCGGCACTCTCGGGTGGAAACCAGCAAAAGGCCTTGCTGGCTCGTGTCCTTCTGTCTGGTGCGCGAATCCTTGTGCTTTTCGATCCAACTCGCGGGGTCGACGTCGGCACCAAGCAGGTGATTTACGGCGTCGTTCGCCGTTTCGTGGCCGGCGGCGGAACCGTTTTGATCTATTCGACTGAATTGGAAGAGCTGGTTCATCTCGTGGATCGTTGCCTCGTCATGTACCGGGGTCGGATCGTCGGTGATGTCACCGGGGACGCTCTCTCCGAGGAGAGGCTGGTTGCGCTGGCGTCTGGCCACGGCAATTCCGATCGCGCCGCGTTGGAGCCGAAACTCGCCAGACTACTGACGCGCGCATTGATCGGTTTTTCAAACAACAGCACGCTGATCGCGACCGCCGTCCTGTTTGTTCTTTTCTTCATATTTGCGGCGTACCAACCCGGAGCGCTCACCCTTGCGTCAATAACCAATCTTTTCAACAACGCCCTTCCTGTCGCTTTGGCTGCTGCGGGGGGCACGTTTGTCGTGTTGACGCGCGGATTCGATCTTTCAGTCGCGGGAGTCGTATCGCTAAGCAATGTGCTCCTGGTCACCGCGCTGGGCGATGGCGAATGGGCGCCGTTGCTGGGGCTGGCGATGGTCGTGGCAGTCGGTCTAGCCGTCGGTGCCATGAATGGGCTCCTGGTCGCTTACCTGCGCCTGCAATCGGTCGCCGCGACCCTGGGGACGATGGTCGTCTGTTCGGGCATTGCACTGCTGATCCTCGAAACCCCTGGCGGCAGCGTGGCCGACTTTATCGCCGAGGATCTGACCGGCCTGGTTGGCAGCGCCGCACCGGTTGCCGCACTAGTCGCATCTGCGGTTGCCATGTTGTGGCTCGCGATCCGCCGAACCGATTGGGGCGTGGCTCTGTATGCGGTGGGCGCCGACGAGCCGGCTGCCGAATTGGCCGGAATATCCACCCGGCGCGTCAAGATGCTGGCCTATTGCCTGGCCGGGGTGCTTTACGGGTTGGCCGGGTACGCCCTGACGGCGCTCACGGCATCGGGCGACCCGAATGCCGGGAACTCCTACCTCATTTTGACCTTTTCCGCGATCGCCATCGGCGGCACGTCTTTCAACGGCGGTCGGGGTGGCCTGCTTGGTGCGATGATTGGCGCAGCGATCCTCACCCTGTTGTTCAAGGTACTGTTCTCGATCGGCGTGTTGTCCTTTTCGACCGGGATCGTGCAGGGACTGGTGATGATCGTTGCCGTGTTGCTCGGCGCGCAAGCCACCCGCGTCGCGCAGATGGGACGCACATGAAGCGCAACGACCTGGTTCAATCTGTTGCGCCGCTGACGGAGCCAACGGTCAGTTCGCGCGGCACTGGCAAACGCCGGCTCGGCAACGAAGATCTGACGGCGCTCGCGTTGTTTGCCATCAGTGCGCTGCTTATCCTGGGGTCACAAACCATCAGCCCCAGCCTCGGATCGTGGAGCACAGTGCGGGCGATTGTCGTGATATCCACCTTTGTGATGGTGGTCGGCTTCGGTCAGCAAACTGTGATCCTGACCGGTGGTCTGGATCTCTCGGTTGCTTCACTGATGACGCTGGGCGCAGTGCTGACGTTCAGTCATGTCGGCGGGTCATCGATGGCATTGGTCTGGGGCTTGCCGATGGTCTTGCTGATCACGGGCGGTATTGGTGCATTGAGCGGCCTGTGTATTGCGTTGCTGGGTGCACCGCCATTCATCATGACTCTGGCCATGGGCATCATCGTGGGTAGCGCCTTGCTCGGTGTCACGGGAGGTTCACCACGCGGCGCGGTATCGCCTGTGTTGGTTCGCCTTTTCGTCGGCGACTGGCTCGGTGCACCGCTGATCGTCTGGTTAATGGGTTGTCTCACTGTACTTGTCTCATTGCTGCAGCGGCGCACGGCATTTGGGCGAATGCTTTATGCAATTGGCACCAGCCCGGGCGCGGCGTACATCGCCGGCCTGCCCGTCAAGCAGGTGACGATCCTCTGTTATGCAATCAGCGGTGCCGCTGCAGGTTTTGCCGGGGTGCTGATGGTCGGCTTCTCACAGGGCGCCACACTCAACAGTGGCGACGATGTGCTGATCCCGTCGATCGCTGCCGCGGTGATTGGCGGAACGTCGATCGTCGGCGGACGCGGCACCTATCTCGGTGTGGTCGGCGGTGCGCTGCTGCTCACAACTTTCTCGACCATGATCTCGGCACTCGGTCTTGCTGCCGGATGGCGCGCGATCATCTACGGCACAGTGATCCTGTTGGCGCTACTGACCTTGCAACAGGATCTTCGTTTCTTGGGCGCGCGGCTGCGGTCGGCGTTTGGTTCGGCGCGGCTCAGGAATGTCAAGTCACTTTCAACCACCAATGGAGGAACCTCACGATGAACTGGTCTATCAAGTTATCGACGCTGGCACGAGCACTGATGCTTGGGCTTGCCGTGTTACTGGCCTGCGGCACTACGGCAGTGCAGGCGCAGGAGAAGAAAAAATACAAGGTCTACCTGAGCATGTTTGCAAGTGGTGGTGGCTGGCTGACTGCGGCTAGTAACTCCATCAAGGCGCTCGCGGCCACGCCGCCGTACGACAAGTTGGTCGACTTGCAGGAGGTGATCTCCGGCCCTGACGCCCCGGCGCAGATTGCGGCCTACGAGAGCATGATCGCCAGCGGCGCTGATGCGATCATCACCATCCCGGCCTCTGTCACCGCGCTCAACCGGACGATCCGCCGCGGATGCGACAAGGGCGTGGTCTTCTTCACGTTTGGCTACACGGTGACGGAGCCTTGTGCGTACCAGGTACATGCGATCACCAACGGGTTTGGCGAGAACGGGGGTCAGCTCATGGCCAACATGCTCAAAGGCAAGGGCAAGATTCTTGTCAATCACGCGTTTCCCGGCGGCCCGGCCGACAAGCGGCATTACGACGGCTTCCTGAGCGCCATCAAGAAGTACCCGAACATGCAGGTCGTCGCCGAGACCTGGGGTCGGGCCAGCGACGAGGTCTCACAAGCCGAGGCCGCCAAGGTGCTGGCGGCCCATCCCGAGATCGATGGCGTATTCACGCAGCCCGGTGAACTTGGAATCATCAGGGCGTTTCTCGCCGCCGGCCGGACCAAACTGCCAATCGTTGTGGGCGAAGGCGGCAACGGCTTTCGCCTGGCGCTGGCCAACCCGGAAATGCGCAGCAAAGGCCTCAATGGCGTCTCCTCCGGCGGGACTCCTGCGGAAGCCGCCTTCGGGTTCAAGGTCATGATGGAGATATTGACAAAGCAACGCGTGCAGCCGTTTCGCAGGATCGCCTATCCTCTGCCGTGGGTACAGGCGGAAGACGTCAAGGTCTGTACGGGCGACCGCTTAGAGAATGGCTGCAATACCTTTCCGAAGGACAAGGTTCCCGACGATTTCTTCGTCACTGTCATGTTCTCTGAAGAATTGCTCCCGGAGTTGTCGCTGACCGCCGCGCTCCAGGGAAAACCGACGCCCGGCGCAACGATCCAGAAGATCACTGCCAAGCTGATGCCCCAACCGGACACCCCAGGCATCAACTGCGAAAAATGCACCGCAGCACCGGACTTGTTCCGTGTGACCAAAGTCAAGGCGTTCGACGCGAAATAGGCCACAGGTTGTTCGGATCATCGGCGCCAGGCATCGACGGGCATCAGCTTTTCGGCGATGCCTGTTCGGTGGCCTCGGCCGCAAATACTGGGAGATTCTTGATGCTCAATGGGCTTGATCAAATGGTCGATAGCGAGCAAGGTCTGGTCAGCCGCCGGATCTTCGTCGACCCCGACATCTATCGGCGGGAGCTGGAGCACATTTTCGCGCGTTGCTGGCTGTTTTTGTGCCACGAAAGCCAGATCCCGAACCCGGGTGACTTCTTTACCACCTACATGGGTGAAGACCCGGTTCTGGTGGTTCGGGATACCGCCGGCAAGGTGGGGGCTTTCCTGAATATCTGCCGGCATCGCGGCACACGCCTGTGCCGCGCGGACTCGGGTAACGCCCGCACCTTCGCCTGCGCTTACCATGGCTGGACCTACCGGAACGACGGGAAGCTGGTGGGTGTGCCGAATTTCAACGACGGCTACCACGGCGAGCTGGATCGCGACAAATGGAGCCTTATCCCGGTTGCTCAGCTCGATGACCACAAGGGGATGCTGTTCGCGACCTTCGATCCTTTGGCGCCACCATTGCGGGAATATTTGGGGGAAACCACCTGCTGGTATCTGGACACGGTTTTCGACCGATTTGAGGGGGGTATCGAGGTCATCGGCGGCATGCACAAATGGGTCATTCCCTGCAACTGGAAGTTTCCGGCCGAGAACCTCTCCGGCGACGGCTACCATGTGCAGTGGTCCCATGGCGCGTCCATCAAGGCCGGGTTCGACGCCGCGCCGACCGCCAACCAGAAATCCATCGGGCACGACGTTGCGCTGGGCAACGGGCACGGCATGATCTGCGTCGGGCCGAACGACGCCGACGGGGCGGCCATGCCCGAGATCGTGGAGTACGAAGCGGCGATACGTTTGGAGACCGAGAAGCGCCTCGGGCCGCGGTGGAACGTGATCAAGCCCATCGCCGGAACCATGTTTCCGAATCTCTCCTTTGTGCGTGGCGGCTCGCGCACCTTTCGCGTATTGCATCCGAAGGGACCGGGCAAGACCGAGGTGTGGTCGTGGTCCTTCACCGACAAGGCTGCACCGCCGCACGTCAAGGAGGCGCTGCGCCTGGCGGGCATGCGGGTTTTCGGTGTCGCCGGCACTTTTGAGCAGGCCGACATGGACAACTGGGAACAGTGCACACGCACCTGCCAGGGTGTGGTGTCGCAGCGTTATTCGCTGAATACACAGATGGGATTGGGGCATGAGCGGTTCCACGAGCACCTGAACGCTTATGCGAGCGACTTCCGCCTGAGCGAGATCAACCATCGGCAGTTCTACCGGAGATGGGTCGAGTTGATGACCGCCGAGAGTTGGGCCGCTCTGGAGGCAAGAAAGGAAAAGGCGGGAGCTGGAAATGTCTGACGGTGTCATTCGCGAAGTCGAACAGTTCCTTTATCGGGAAGCACGCATGCTGGACGAGCGGCGTTTTCATGATTGGTTGGCGCTGCTCACCGACGATATCCATTACTGGATGGGGGCGAGAGCCAACCTGTATCCGAGAATCAGCAAGGCCATCAATATCCTCGATCGTGCCAACTACCGCGAGGACGACCTGCCGAGGGCCAACGAACTGGCCATCATGGACGAGAACAAGACAACACTCAGTGGTCGAGTCGCCTGTATGGACACAGGCATGGCCTGGGCGGAGGACCCGCCGTCGCGCACCCGACACATGATTACCAACATCGAGGTCGAGCAGGCAAGTGATGCCCTGGAACTCAATGTGTTTTCCAACTACCTCGTCTATCGCAATCGGGCCGAGACCGAGGAGGATTTCTATGTCGGCGCGCGTCGTGACGTGCTTCGGCGTGTCGAAGGTGCGCTGAAGATTGCGCGCCGCAGAATCATCCTCGACCAGTCCGTCATCCTGACCAAGAACGTGAGCATCTTCTTTTGAGCAGCGCCACTGACACAAGCGATTTCAGCAGAGGCCGTGATGGCTGATTTCGACACCCTGATCCGCGGCGGCACCGTCGTCGACGGCTCCGGCGTGCCAAGTTATCGCGCTGACGTCGGCATCAAGCACGGCCGCATCGCCCGGATCGGCAACCTCAGGCGCTTCAGCGCCTCGACCGTGCTGGACGCAAGCGGCCTGATCGTGGCG
>JANMYG010000730.1:0-3675 GCA_031381865.1 Betaproteobacteria bacterium
GCGCGCAGCGGGGTGTTCGTCGCGCCCAACGCACGCCCGCTGTCGGCCGCGCAGGCCGAGCCGCTGGGTGCCGCAAGCCGGCACCCGCCCGACTGGCGCGCGCGCGTGCTGCGCTCGCTGGCGGACCGGCCCACGCTGTCCAAGCCGGAGCGCTGGAGCGGCTACCCCTACCCGTTCATCTACGGCACCTACGACCCGCAGCTGTTCCCGACCGAGGATTTTCGCGAGTGCTGCGTGCGCAGCCTGGCGCGCTCGCAGCTGCCACACTGGACGCCGGATCTGGAAATCGACGACGTGCCCGAGCTGATCGAGCAGATTCGCACCCGCCTGTTGCCGCGCCGCGGCGTGTTCGCGCTCAAGGAGGAAATCCTGGTCACGGTGGGCACGCAGAACGCGTATTACCTGCTGGCCGAGGCGCTGTTCGACCAGCAGACGCGGGTCGGCCTGGAAGAGCCCGGCCACCCGCACGCGCGCAACAGCTTCTCGATGCGCCGCCCGCAGTGGGTCGAGATCGCGGTGGACGAAGACGGCCTGGTGGTGGATGCGCTCGCGGCGGTGGACTACCTGTTCATCACCCCGTCGCACCAGAGCCCGACCACCGTCACGCTGAGCCTGGAGCGGCGCCAATGGCTGCTGCGCAAGGCCGAGCTGCAGGATTTCGTGGTCATCGAGGACGACTACGAGGCCGAGAACCTGTATGAAGGCGAACCGATGCCGGCACTCAAGAGCATGGACCGCGCGGGCCGGGTGATCTATGTGGGCTCGGTATCGAAGAGCCTGTCTCCCGCCTTGCGCCTGGGCTACATCGTCGCCCCGCGCTCGCTGATCGACGAACTGCGCCTGATCCGGCACACCATGGTGCGCCACCCCAGCGCGTTCCTGCAGCATGCCTACGCGCTGTTCCTTTCGCTGGGCCACCACGAGTCCCACACGCGGCGCGTGAACCAGGCCATGCAGGAGCGCCTGGCCGAGGCGGCGCAGGCGCTGCGCGAGCATCTGCCCGAGTTCCAGTTCCAGGTGCCCCAGGGCGGGGCATCGATCTGGGTGCAGGCACCGCCCTGGGTGGACGCGGCCGAACTCGGCGAGATGGCGCGCGCGCATGGCGTGTTGATCGAGGCCGGTCATGTGTTCTTCGCCAAGCCGCCTTACCCCTGCCCGTTCTTTCGCCTGCGGCTGTCGTCGATCGCCGCGAGCCAGATCGCCGCGGGCATCCGCGCGCTGGGCCTGGCGGTCAGCGACCTGGCACGGGCAAGGGGTGAGAAACGCAGCCCTGCGATCACTCGGCTGCATTGAGCCCGCCGTATCCTGCATTCGCCACGGCGGTATCGGGCGCGATCAGCGCCTGACCGCCCGGATCGATGCGGGTATGGCGGCTAATGCCAATACTGGTCGGTTTGTCATGCCGGGCGCGGGAGCGACAACAGCGGATCGCGATGGCAGGCCGGACGCTAGACGCGAGAAGCCAGAGCCCCTGCCAGCAGGCGGATACCGGCGTCGATACGATCCGTTGCGATCGACGAATAACCGATCCGCAGTTGGTTGCGGTGCTGGCGGGCCGTGGCATAAAACACGTCGCCGGGCTCCACCACCACGCCCGACTGGTACAGGTCTGCCGCCAGCGCCCGGCCGTCCAGCGCCGGCGGCCCGGTGACCCACACCGCCGACCCACCGAGCGCAGCGACCGGAACGAGCATCGGCGCGTGGCGGCGCAGCGCGTCGTGCACGGCGCGGGAGCGTTCGCGATATGCCAGGTTGAGCCGCCGCACATACGCCTCATGGTGACCGTGGGCGATGAAATTCGCCGCCGCCTGCTGGTTGTTGGTGGCCACATGGCGCATCACCAGGCGGCGCAACGCGCGCAGTTCGCGCACCAGTTCGGCCGGGGCCACCAGGTAACCCAGGCGCAGGCCGTGCGCCAGCGTCTTGGACAGGCTGCCGAGGTAGATGACGCGTTGCGCGCCGTCGAGGCTCTTGAGCGCGGCGGTCGGCCGGCCGGAGAAGTTGAGCTCGCTTTCGTGGTCGTCCTCGATCAGCACGAAGTCGTCACGCCCGGCCATGGCCAGCAGTTGCTGGCGCCGCTCCAGAGGCATGGTCACGGTGGTGGGGCACTGGTGGCTGGGCGTGACGTAGACATAGTCGCAGCGCGACACGGCGCTGCCCAGCACGAGCCCCTGCGCGTCCACCGGCAACGCACGCAGGTGCTGCGTGCGCAGCGCGAAGGTGTTGCGCGCGTCCGGGTAACCGGGGTCCTCGATGCCGAGACGGGTGCTCGGGCCCACCAGCAGCATCGAGAGCAGGAACGTGGCCTGCTGCGCCCCGTTGGTGACCAGGATCTCGTCGCGGTCGGCCCAGATGCCGCGCGCCGGCAGCAGTCGGCGATGGATCTGGTCGACCAGCGCGTCGTCGTCGCGGTCGATATGGTCCGGCGCCCACTGCCGCACCGAGCGCGCCTGCAGGGATTCGAGCGTGCAGGCGCGCCAGTCGCGGAACGGGAACAGGCTGGCGTCGAACTGGCCGTAGATGAACGGGTAGGGTTGTTGCTGCCAGTCCAGCGGTTTGACGATGTTGCGCTGGGCACTTGGCTGCAGCACCAGGCGATCACGCCAGCTCACCACACCGGCCGCCACGCCGTCGTCCGCGCCTTGGCGAGGACCCGACAAGGCCGCCTGGAAGGCGTCGGCGACGAAAAACCCGCTGCGTGGCCGGCTCACGACCAGCCCCTTGTCGGCCAGCGACTGCAGCGCCAGCGTGACCGTGGTGCGCGAAAGGCCCAGCGCCAGTGCCAGCACGCGGCTGGCGGGCAGCACGGCGCCGGGCGCCAGGAAACCCTCCATCACCGCATGCACCAGCATGTCGCGCAATTGGCCCTGCAAGGTGGCGGATCGCCCTTCGAAGCGCCGGAACAGGCGCAACCACATCAGGTCGCTGGTACGGGCGATACGGCTCATGGAAAACCCTCGGTGGCGTCGATGGCGGTGCCGGTGGTTGTCGAGACGGCCCGGCAACACATGGATTCTGGTCTGATCGACAGTCTGAATCTGGCATTATGCGCAGGCTCCGGTCCGGTCTACGATGGCGGTCACCGGCCACCCGGCACCGTTTTGAGCGTCTGCCTGTCGTCCCATGCCCATCGCCTATCTCAAGCAAGCCCGTCCGCCGACCCAGGCCGTCGATACTTCCACTGCGGCCACCGTGCGCGGCATGCTCGATGCGCTGTCGTCCGACGGCGAGGCCGTGGCGCGCAGGTATGCGCGCGAACTCGACGGCTGGACGGGCGACATCGTGGTAGGCCCGGAGCAATTTGCGCGGGCCGAAGCCGCTCTCAGTTCGGGCGTCAAGTCGGACATCCGTTTTGCGCGCGACCGGGTGCAGGATTTCGCGCGCCGCCAGCGCGATTCGATGCAGGAGTTCTCCACCGAGCTCATCCCCGGTCTCACCGTCGGCCAGCGGCTGATCCCCTGCAACACCGCCGGTTGTTATGTGCCCGGGGGGCGCTACGCCCACGCGGCCAGCGCGATCATGAGTGTTGGCACGGCCGCGGTCGCCGGCGTGAAGCACATCGTCGCCACCACCCCGGCGCACAAGGATTCGGGCATCCACCCGGCCATCCTGTACGCGATGCAGCTGTGCGGGGCGCACACCGTGCTGGCGCTCGGCGGCGTGCAGGGCGTGGCG
>JANMYG010000749.1:0-2953 GCA_031381865.1 Betaproteobacteria bacterium
GCCGGCATGCGGCGCGTTGGTGATGTAGCGCTTGGTGCCGTTGACGATGTAGTGCTCCCCTTGCGCGTCGGTGCCGCGCAGCGCCGTGGTACGCAGCGAAGCCGCGTCGGAGCCGGCATCGGGCTCGGTCAGCGCGAACGAAGCGATCAGCGCGCCGCTGGCCATCCTGGGCAGGTACAACGCCTTCTGCTCGGGCGTGCCGTCCATCAGGATGCCCTGCGATCCGATGCCCACCGTGGTGCCGAAGATGGAGCGGAACGCGGGCGAGGTCTTGCCCATTTCGATCATCACCAGCGCCTCTTCCTCCATGGTCAGCTCCAGCCCGCCGTAGGCTTCGGGTATGGTCAAGCCGAACAGCCCGAGTCGCTTCATCTCTTCGACGATGGCCGGCGGAATCTGGTCGGTCTCGGCCACCTCGTTTTCGGCCGGCACCAGGCGTTCGCGCACGAACCGGCTCACGCTGTCGAGCAGGGCGTTCAGGGTCTCGGGGTCGCGGATCATGGCGGGGTTCCTTGTGCAGTTGCGCACCCGATTCTGAACCATCGCACGGCCGATGCCCGGCACCAGGCCGGCCCCGTGCCGCGGTCGTGGCCGGGCACCGGGCGCCGCCCCGAAGTGCGGCCAGACCGGCGCGGCTTGTTGGCACAATGGCGTTTGCAATGGCGCAATGAAAGGGAAACGTATGGCATCCGGAAAAATCCTGGTAGCCCAGGGTGGCGGCCCCACGGCCGTGATCAACCAGTCCATGGTGGGTGTCGCGCTGGAGGCGCGGCGGCACCACAAGGTCGAGCTCGTGTATGGCGCGCGGCACGGCGTGCGCGGGATCGTGAACGAGGATTTCGTGGACCTGACCCAGGAGACCAGCCACAACCTGGAGCTCGTCGCCGCCACGCCGTCGTCGGCGCTCGGCTCCACGCGCGACAAGCCCGACGCCAAATACTGCCATGCGATCTTCGAGGTGTTGCGCTCGCACGAGATCGAGCACTTCTTCTATATCGGCGGCAACGACTCGTCCGACACGGTGCGCATCGTCAGTGAAGAGGCGCAAAAGGCGGCTTATCCGTTGCGCTGCATCCATATCCCCAAGACCATCGACAACGACCTGGTCGGCAACGACCACACACCCGGCTTTCCTTCGGCCGCGCGCTTCGTGGCGCAGGCTTTTGCCGGGGTCAACCTCGACAACGCGGCCCTGCCCGGGGTGTATGTGGGCGTGGTGATGGGACGCCATGCCGGTTTCCTGACGGCGGCGTCCGCCCTGGGCAAGAAGTTCCCCGACGACGGCCCGCACCTGATCTACCTGCCCGAGCGCACCTTCGTGCTGGAGCAGTTTCTGGCCGACGTCAAGTCCACCTACGCGCGGTTCGGGCGCTGCGTGGTGGCGGTGTCGGAAGGCATCCATGACGCCGCGGGCGTGCCGGTACTCAGCCTGCTGGCCAAGGAACTGGAGCGCGATGCGCATGGAAACGTGCAGCTCTCAGGCACCGGCGCGCTGGCCGACCTGTTGTGCGAAGAAATCAAGGCCAAACTGGGCATCAAGCGGGTGCGTGGCGACACCTTCGGTTACCTGCAGCGCTCGTTCATCGGTTGCGTGTCCGACGTGGACCAGCGCGAAGCCCGAGAGGTGGGCGAGAAGGCGGTGCAGTTCGCGATGTGGGGCAAGAGCGACGGCTCGGTGGCGATCAAGCGCACCGGCTTCTATTCGGTCGACTACGAACTGCTGCCTCTGGCCGCGGTGGCCGGCAAGACACGCGTGATGGAAGACGAGTTCATCACGCCCGCGGGCACCGATGTGACGGACGCGTTTCGGCTGTACCTGCGCCCCTTGCTGGGCTCCGGCATGCCGGACGCGTTCCGGCTGCGCTCGGCCCCGGTCCCCAGGCGCAACAGCCCGTGATGTTCGTCGCCTCCAAGATCCTGTCCTTCGTTATCGAGCCGCTGGCCTGGGTCCTGGTGTTCATGCTGGCTGGCATGCTGGTGCTGGCGCGCCGGCCACGGCTCGGGCGTGGCCTGCTCTGGACCGGCCTGCTGGCGCTGTTTCTCAGCGGCTGGACTTATGTGCCGGCGGTTTTTCACCACCAGCTCGAATTGCGTTATCCACCGCTGCCAGCCGACGCGGACATGCGGAAGTACGTCGGGGTGGTGGTGCTGGGCGGCGCGCTGGCAAATTCCGAGTTGTGGACCGTGCACCACCAGGTCGCGCTCAATGAGCATGCCGAGCGCATGACGGTGGCCGTCGGCCTGGCGCGCAAATACCCCCATCTGTTGCTTCTGTATACCGGCGGAATTGCGAGCGTGCCACCGGTCGGGCTGACCGAAGCGCAACGCGCCAAGATATTCTTCGACGACATGGGCGTGGACGCGTCCCGCGTGCTGTACGAGGCCCGGTCACGCAATACCTACGAAAACGCCTACTACAGCGCCACGATTGCGGGCGTCGACAAGCACCAGCCATGGCTGCTGCTGACCTCGGCCTACCACATGCCGCGCTCGATGGGGTCGTTCAAGAATGTGGGCTGGAACGTCACCCCCTACCCGGTCGACTACCGCATAGCCTCTGCGCCGCACTGGACCGATTATTCGATGCACTACGGCCCCGGCGAATGGGAGCTCGTATTGCACGAACTGGTGGGCTACGCCGTCTACCGGATGTCCGGCATGATCTGAGCGCCTGCTGCCCGGGCCATCCCTCAGCCTTCGCCGGGCGTGTCTGCGCTTGCAGCCGCCAGCCGCGTCGCCAGCACCTTGTCGATGCGCCGGCCGTCGAGGTCCACCACCTCGAACAGCCAGCCAGCGCATTCGATCTTTTCGCCGGTCAGCGGCAGGTGCCCGCAGACCGCCATCAGCAGCCCGGCCACGGTGTTGTAGCGGCCGCGCTCCTGCTCGGGCAAATCGCGAATATCGAGCCTGGCCTTGAGTTCGGAGACGGGCATGACGCCGTCGATCAGCCAGC
>JANMYG010000818.1:0-5246 GCA_031381865.1 Betaproteobacteria bacterium
TCAAGGTGGTGGGCTCGGGGATTTGGGTGATGCTGAACAGTTGTGGGGCCAGCGGACTAGAGGTGAATGTCAACCCGCTAGGGTTAGTGAGTTGCAGCAGCGCGGGATCATGGCAACCCGAAAACTCGCTGGCGGGTCCGGAACCGGCGGTGCAGTCGGTGAAGAAACTGAGCCCCATCGGTCCTATGAAAATGCCGCCCGGAACTTGAGAAGTGGAGTACATGATCTGCGAGTCGATGCCAACCAATAGACCGCCGATGATCAGTACCCTGTCGATCAAATCGACAAAAGGACTGCACTCTGAATAAAATGGACATTCCTGTGTGCTGAAACTCGAGCCAAACGTGGCGCTGGCGATCTTCGGTTGGCCAGGATCATCTTCGAGGTGGTACAACTCCATGTAAGCCGATTCCATCTCGATCCTGCCGCCAAGGAAATCGCCGGCAAAACAGGGCGTGGATGAAGGTGTATAAGTTTCAGCTACCAATTTATACGTGCCGAAGTTCGAGCGCCAGCCATCAATTCCACTCAGGCATCCGCCCGGTACATTGAAGATCGCGGTACCTCGGAAACCTATGTTGGGAAAATTGGTGGTGCCTCCGAAGTCGAACGCCGGATCGATGTGGGCAATAAAACGTGCCGCATGGGACGGGCCCACGAAGGCCAGCATTCCCAGCACGCCGAGCGCGAGGGCGGCAAGTGCCTTTGAAAGTGTGGATTTCATTTCTGAAGCACTCCTGAGTTATGGTTGTTCGAATGCAATTGGCCGCTGTCGAGGTAGTGCATCTGTCACTCCGCGCCGCCCCAGCCGGCTGAGGCCTAGGCGAGCAAGATTCACGCCATGTGTACAAATGATGATCTAAGTCATTGTTTCAAATCGTGATTATTTTTGGATTGCCATGGAATGCGCTAACAACCGCTGGCGTGTGTAAGACCCGTCGACACCCAGCGGGTCGGCGGACGACCGGTCTTGCACTGCATTGCACAGTGGCAGGCCCGGTCGGGTACTACCTGCCGCGGCCGACGCGCGACCGGTCTTGTACCGCATTGCATGGCCACAAGGCAGTGGCGGCCGCAACAAGCCGGGGCCGGTCCGCCCGGGGACGTCGCGCAGTCACCCACCACACAGTGCCGGCCTGCCGCGCCGGCGCGTGACACGCCAGACCACGGTCAGCAGGTGCGGCCCTACCAGCGCGCCAGCGCGGCGCGCAATTGCGCCTTGACGTCGGCATTGGCAAAACTGGCGTCGATCGACGTGCGCGCCAGCGCGCGGAGGGTCTCGTCCGACCAGCCGAAAGTGCTGCTGCACAACGCGTATTCGCCCTCCAGGCTGGCGCCGAGCAGGGCCGGGTCGTCGGTGTTGATGGAGACCGCGACGCCGGCGCGGCGCAAGGCCTCGACCGGATGCTCGGCGATCGACCGCACCACACCCAGCGCCAGGTTCGAGGTGGGGCAGATGCCCAGCGCGATCTGCCGTTCGGCCAGCAGGGCGACCAGTTCTGGGTCCTCGATCGCGCGGATGCCGTGGTCGATACGCTCCGCGCCGAGTTGCTCGATCGCGTCGCGCACGCCTTCGGGTCCGCTCGACTCGCCGGCATGTGCCGTGCGCCGCAGCCCGGCGGCGCCGGCGCGCCGGAACGCCTGCGCGAAACGCGCGCCGGTGCGACCGGCGGCGGCTTCGTTGCCGTCGATCGACAGCGCCACCACGCGCGGGTGGCGCAGCGCCACCAGCGTCTCGACCAGCTCGGTCGCCTGGTCCGCCGTCTGGGTGCGCAGCAGGCTGATACACAGGCCGACCGGCGGCAGGCCGTCCTGTTGCGCCGCCTTGAAACCGGCGTCGAAGGCGTCGACCATGTCGGCCAGCCGACCGTGCCACGCCGGCCAGTGGGTCGGGTTGACGATCACGTCGGCATAACCGGCGCCGCTGGCGGCCAGGCGCTGGCTGAACCCGTAGGCCAGTTGCGCCAGCCGTTCGCGCGTCGACGCCAGGCCGCAGGCCCAGTCCAGGAACTGCAGGAAGTCGGCCAGACCCGCAAACTGGAGCAACCGCTCGCGTGGCCGGGGCATCGGCACGCCCGCCTGCTGCGCCCATGACTCGAGCAGCTGCGGCTCGAAGCAGCCTTCCAGGTGCACATGGATTTCTGCCTTGGGCAGGGCGCGCAAACGCGCCAGCGCGTCGGTGGTGATCGGTGGGTTCATGGTCTGGATGCTCCTGGGTCGGTGGCGCCACGTCGACGCACTTGGCGGCGCAACCGGTGCCCGCGGCGCCATCATGGTGCGAATCTGCGGGCACGCCATACGCCGGCCGTGATACCGGTTATGCGGGCTGGGCCGCTGCACGTCATGCGCGGGGCCGGGTGGTTGCCGCAGCGTCGTCCTGCCGCGGGTTTATGTCATAGTGGTGCGGGCGCTTGCGCCACGGCCCGCGTGCTGCCCGCGTGGTGCGTGCAGACTGTGTCGCGCCGACAGCCCGGCCTTGTTCCGACCGCTTGATGAAAGACCTTGTATGACGTTCCAGGAATCGATCCGGCAGTGCTTCCTGAAATACGCCGAATTCAACGGCCGTGCTTCGCGTGCTGAATACTGGTGGTTTTTCCTGTTCGTGGTGCTGGCCGGCGGTGTGCTTTCGGCCCTGAACAACAAACTTGGCGGCGCGTTCTATCTCGCCACCCTGTTGCCTTCGCTGGCGGCCGCGAGCCGGCGCCTGCACGACACCGAACGCAGCGGCTGGTGGCAACTGGTGGCGCTGATCCCGCTGGTGGGCCTGATCGTGCTGCTGGTTTTCCTGACCCAGAAGAGCAGCGACGCCACTGAGGCAACCGGAGCCGCGCCATGAAAATCCGCGAGATCGCGTCCGGCCTGCAGTTCCCCGAGGGGCCGATCGCGATGGACGACGGCTCGGTGGTGCTGGTGGAGATCGCGCGCGGCACGCTGAGCCGTGTCACGCCCGACGGCAGGGTGCAGGTGCTGGCCGACCTGGGCGGCGGGCCCAACGGCGCGGCCATCGGTCCCGACGGGGCGGTCTACGTCTGCAACAACGGCGGCTTCAACTACGCCACCGAGATCGATGGCTGCGTGCGCCCCGTGGGCCAGGCCGACAACTACTCGGGTGGGAGGATCGAACGCGTCGAGCTGGCGACCGGGCGCAGCGAGCGCTTGTACGAGCAGGTGGATGGCCTGGGCCTGCGCGGCCCCAACGACATCGTCTTCGACGCCTTTGGCGGCTTCTACTTCACCGACCTGGGCAAGGTGCGCGCCAGCGACATGGACCGCGGCGGTGTGTATTACGGCAGCACCCGCGGGCAGCCCGCGCAGGTGATCGCGCGCCCGGTCATGACGCCCAACGGCATTGGCCTGTCGCCCGATGGCCATACGCTGTACTTCGCCGAAACCGAGGCCGCGCGCCTGTGGGCTTTCGACATCACGGCGCCCGGCACGGTGCGCAAGGACCCCTGGCCCTCACCCCACGGCGGTCGGCTGGTGGTGGCCGCGCCCGGTGGCCACTACCAGCGCTTCGATTCGCTGGCGCTGGATGCGCTGGGCAATATCTGCGTCGCCACCCTGATGCACGGCGGCATCAGCGTGGTGTCGGCAGACGGATCGATGTGCAGCCATGTGCCGCTGCCCGACCGCTTCACCACCAACCTGTGTTTTGGCGGCCGCGACCGTCGCACCGCGTTCGTCACCCTCTCAGGCAGCGGGCGCCTGGTCGCGATCGACGACTGGCCGGTGCCCGGGCTCAAGTTGAACTACGAGGCCTGACCGTTATTGGTATTCGCCAGCCAGGCACAGGACCGGCCAAACTCAAGACGGGTCAACCCCGTTCGGGCTGAGCTTGGCCTGTCCTGAGCCAGTCGGAGGGTTGAAGCCACTCGGCCCTTCGACGGGCTCAGGGTGAACGGTCCTTTTGTTTGAACGCCAAAGCGTATGAGGCGCACCGCGCGGTGCGGTGCGGCGAGACCCGCGCGTGCAGGTCGAGCGGCTACTTGTCGAACCGGATCAAATCGCTCGGTACCACGCGCACGCGCGCCAGGCACTGGCCATTGGGCTCGGAGAACTTGATCAGTTCACCCATCTCGCAGCGGTCGCCGCCGGTCACCTGCACGCGCGCGATTTCATTGCAGGTGATGCGGCTGAAGTCGACCATCTGCGTCGTCGAGTCGGTGGGCCGGATCGACTGGAACGCCATGTTCAAGGTCTCGTGCACGACGCCGCTGGCGCGGTAGGCGGACACGTAGGGCACGATGTTCCCGATCGGGTACGGCAGGTTGTTGACCATCCTGAACACGAGCCGGCAGTGGTTGCCGCGTTCAATCTTCTGCTCCAGCGTCAGGACGGCCTCGCCCTCCTGCTTGGGCTTGGCCGGTGTGGCCGCCTTGTCCTTGGCGTCCTGGTAGCGCCAGGTACCGTCGTCCTTGAGCAACACGCGCCGGCCGTCCGGCGTGGAGAGTTCGATGTCGGCCAGCGCGACTTGCGAGAACAGAAGAGCCAGTGCCGGCAACACCATGCGCGTCGTTCGCGCAAGCAGCGTGTTGGTCCGTGGGGAGAGTCTGGCGGGGTGGGATGGGGTCTTCAAATACTGCAACTGGCAACTCCGTAGGTGGACAAAACGCGGTTGAAGTTCAGCCGACCGGCAAAGCATAGCCGGTTTCCATTCGACGCCGCAGCGCATTCCCGGGGCGGCGCCAGGGCGGCGCCAAGGGTGCGACTGGCCGTACCGGGCGGCGCCACAGCTGCAACACACACTGCCGAGCGGCGTCAAGCTTGCGCTGCGGTGCGCATGGGCAAGCACGACCGGCGGGGTCTGCGGCGCCCGGCCTGACGCCGTTTCAGGATTTCTCCACCGTCTGGTGGCCGCCAAAACCCTTGCGCATCAGCGCCAACAGGCGGTTGGCGGTGTCGGCCTTGCCCTGCGAGGCGAAACGCGCCATCAGCGCGGCCGAGATCACCGGCACCGGTGTGCCCTGGCGGATCGCTTCGTCCACGGTCCAGCGGCCTTCGCCGGAATCCGCGACGACGGGCGCCAGCTTTTCCATCGCCGCCGGGTCCTGCAACGCGGCCGCGCTCAGGTCGAGCAACCACGAGCGCACCACGCTGCCATGGCGCCAGACCTCGGCCATCGCACCCAGGTCCACCTTCAAGGCGGTGTTGCCGGCCAGCAGTGCGAAGCCTTCGGCATACGCCTGCATCATTCCGTATTCGATGCCGTTGTGGACCATCTTGGCGAAGTGTCCCGCGCCGCTCGG
>JANMYG010000831.1:0-1659 GCA_031381865.1 Betaproteobacteria bacterium
AGCCATCCGCTGCGCCGCTTCTACGACCGCTCGAACGCCTTTGTTCCGGCCGACAACTTCGGCGCCGACAGCATCCTGCGCGCGATCTACGAGTGGCCGGCGTTTGCGCCCTTCGTGCAGGCTGCGCTCGGCGAGGAACGCTTCTACCGCTACGCCGACCCGCTGGCAGACGTGATCGTCAACCTGGCCGAAGCCGGCAACGGCTTCCCGTGGCACTTCGACACCAACAACTACACCGTGACGCTGGCGATCCAGAACGCAGAATCCGGTGGCGACTTCGAATACAGCCCGCACCTGCGCACGCCGAGCGACGAAAACTACGCCGGTGTCGAGGCCGTGCTGGACGGCGACCGCCGGCTTGTCCGCACGCTGCACCTGGAGCCGGGCGACCTGCAGATCTTCAAGGGCCGTTATTCGCTGCACCGCGTCACGCCGCTGGGCGGTGACCGCGCGCGTTACGTGGCGATCTTCAGCTACGTCGAGGAGCCCGGCATGGTCGGCAGCCCGGAACGCGCGCGCCAGCTCTACGGCCGGGTGTTGCCGATCCACCTGGAGCGCGCCGGGCTGCGCAACGACACGCTGGTCGACTGAAACCCGGCGCGCGGACGGCACCAACATGAACGCACCCGATCGATTCGACCCGGATGGCGGCGCCACCATGAAAGCGGTCGTGACCATGGGCAACGGCGGCTACGACCAGCTGGTCTACCGTGACGTGCCAATACCCCGGCTGGCGGCGGGCGAGGTGCTGGTGCAGGTGCTGGCCGCCGGCGTCAACAACACCGAGATCAACACGCGCCTGGGCTGGTATTCGCAGAGCGTCGTGACCGACACGGCCAGCGCCGCGGCGGCACAGGAGACCGGCGCGCGCGCGCGGGCCGATGGCGGCTGGAGCGCCGCCACCCCGTTCCCGTTCATCCAGGGCACCGACTGCTGCGGACGCATCGTGGCGGTGGGCGCCGGCGGCAATGCCGCCAGCATCGGCCTGCGCGTGCTGGTGCGCCCGTGCATGCGCACGGCCGGTTTCGAATCGATGGACAACATCTGGATGGGCTCCGATTTCGACGGCGCATTCGCGCAGTACGTCAAGGTGCCGGCGTCCGAGGTGTTTCCGGTCCGCTGCGACTGGAGCGACGTGGAGCTCGGCTCGATCCCCTGCGCCTACGGCACGGCCGAGAACATGCTGCAGCGCGCCTGGCTGGCGCGCGGTGAACAGGTACTGGTGGCCGGCGCCTCGGGTGGGGTCGGCTCGGCGGTGGTGCAACTCGCCAAGTGGCGCGGCGCCACCGTGACGGCGATTGCCGGCGCGGCGAAGATGGACGCGGTGCGCGCCATCGGCGCCGACCGCGTCATCGACCGCGACGCCGACATCGTGCAGTGCCTGGGCGAGGCCTCGATCGACCTGGTGGTGGACAACGTGGCAGGGCCAGCCTTCGGCGGCATGCTCAAGGTGCTCAAGCGCGGCGGCCGGTACGTGTCGTCCGGAGCCATCGGCGGGCCGCTGGTCACCCTGGACATGCGCCGCTTCTACCTGAAGGACCTGACGCTGGTCGGCTGCACCGCCTGGGACGCGCCGGTGTTCCCGAACCTGGTCAGCGCGATCGAGCGCGGCGCGATCCGTCCGCTCGTGGCCAAGACCTTCGCGCTCGAGCGCATCGC
>JANMYG010000848.1:0-2008 GCA_031381865.1 Betaproteobacteria bacterium
GCGTCGAAGCCTGCTGCGCCTGGCGCTCGGCGGCAGCGCCATCGCGCTGGGCCCGCTGGCGCTGGCGCAGTCGCAAACGCCCAAGCGCGGCGGCACGCTGACCATCGGCGCGGACGCCGACCCGATCGGCCTGGATCCGACCACGCTCACCGCCTACTCGTCCTACGATTTCACCGCCCTGATCTACACCGGGCTGCTGCGCTGGAACGCCGACATGAAGGTCGAGCCCGACCTCGCCAGCGGCTTCCTGGCGCCCAACGACACCACCTACATCTTCCGCCTGCGCCAGGGCGTGAAATTCCACAACGGCCAGGCCTTCACGGCCGAAGACGTGAAATACACCTTCGACCGAATCGCGGACCCGGCCACGGCCAGCCCGAGCGCGACCCTGTTCTCGGGCATCAAGGCGGTCACGGTGGTCGACCCGTTCACGGTCAAGTTCGAGCTCAAGGCCCCGAGCGCGACGTTCCTGAGCTACCTGGCGACCAACCCGAACGGCGTGATCGTGCCCCGCGGTGTCGCCGACCTCAAGACCAAGCCGGTCGGCACCGGCCCGTTCGTGTTCGAGTCCTACGAGCCGAACCAGCAATTCACGCTCAAGGCCAACCCCGACTACTACGAGGACAAGCAGCCGTACCTCGCGGCGGTGGTGTTCAAGTTCTTCAAGGACCAGGCATCCATCAGTTCCGCGCTGCGCTCCAAGGCGATCGACATGACCTGGTTCAAGGACCCGAAGGTCTCGGCGCAGATCGTCAAGTCGTCGCCCGACCTGGTGTCGGCGCCGGGCAAGACCTCGCGCACCTTCCCGGTCTGGATGAACATGAAGACCAAACCTTTCAACGACGTGCGGGTGCGCCGCGCCATGAGCCTGGCGACCGACCGCAAGGCCTGCCTGCAGACGGTGCTGGGCGGCTCCGGCAAGGTGGGCGCCATGGTGCCGGAGAGCCAGGTCGGCGGCTATGATGGCGTCGGCCCGATGCCCTACTACAAGACCGACGTGGCGGCGGCGAAAAAACTGCTGGCCGAGGCCGGTTTTGCGAACGGCATCGATCTGGGCGACTACATCGTGGTGGCGGCCAATCCGCTGGATGTGCAGTGCGCCCAGGTGCTGCAGCAGCAGTGGGCGGCGGCGGGAATCAAGGTCACCCTCAAACCCATGGAGACGGCGCCGCTGATCGCCCTGTGGCTCAAGGGAGACTACGGCCTGATGTCGATCGCGCTGAGCTGGAGCCCCGACCCGGACGCCATCGTCTCGCGCCTGTTGTCCACCAGCGCCTTCGGCAAGGCGATGGGCATGGCCGACACGCAACTGGACAAGATGATCGAGGATGCACGCGCCATACTCGACAACGCCAAGCGCGCCACTTCCTACCAGCAGATGCAAAAGCACATCGCCGAGCAGGCCTACATCCTGCAGATCTACCAGTACCCGTTGCGCTGGGAAGCCTGGCGCAGCTACGTCAAGGGGTATGTGCCGCTGGCGGCGAACATCCGGACCTTCGTCCGGACCACCTGGCTGAACAAGTAGCGCGGTGCGGACACCGCGCCCGCATGCGCACGGGGCCGGACCATGATCCGCCTGGTGCTGCTGCGCCTGGCCTGGACGGTGCCGATCCTGCTGGGTGTGTCGGTGGTCGCCTTCGCACTCATGCGTGCGCTGCCGGGCGACTTCGCGCAGGCATCGGCCGGCACCACCGACATCACGCCCGAGGCGCTCGAGACCATCCGCCGCAGCCTCGGGCTGCATCTGCCGGTCTGGCAGCAATACCTGCGCTGGCTGGGCAGCGCGCTGGGCGGTGACCTCGGCACCTCGTTCGTGACGCACAAGCCGGTGGCGGGCGAACTGCTGCCGCGCCTGGCCGTCACGGCCGAACTCACGCTGATCGCAGGGCTCATGGCGATGCTGATCGGCGCCACCAGCGGCCTGGCGTCGGCCCGGCTGCGCGGTCGCACCGACTGGCTGGTGCGGCTGGTCAACGGGCTGCTGCTGGCGGTACCGAACTTCGTC
>JANMYG010000863.1:0-6518 GCA_031381865.1 Betaproteobacteria bacterium
CAGTTCAACGCGCTTGTCGGTGTGCTGTAGCGCGTAGGTCAGGTAGGCCGCGACCGCAAACGAACGGCGCGAGCCGACCACCCACACAGTCTGGGCGCCGGCCAACAGCGCCACCGCATCGTCGAACACCGAGCTGTGCAGGTCGCGCTTGAGTTCCTGCATGCCGGCAATACTGCCGCCGATGAATTCGTCCGCGATGTCGGCGCCGCTGAGCCGTCCCTGTGCTGCATCGATGGCGCTGCGGATGCGCGCCTGGTAGCTGCGCCCGGGAGCCAGCTGCCGGGTGATGCCGTCGCGAAAGATCTTCTGCATTTCGGTGTAGCCCGAGAATCCGAACCGCTTGGCAAACCGGATCACCGCGGAGGGCTGCACACCACAACGATCGGCCACGTCCTGGATGCGGTCGAGCCCGATGTGGTCGCGGTGCTGCTCGATGTAACGCGCGATCAGCTTGAGCTGCCGGCTCAAGGATTCGAACTCGGCAGCGATGGCCGCGAGCAATTCGTCGGCCGCAGCGGGGGCTGGCAGCGCAGCCGGCCGAACGGTGGCAAGGGGTGTTTTCACGGACGAAGGACGTTTGCAGGTCCTGGAAAATAGAAAAATTATTCTAAGTGTTTTTCCTAGTGCATTTATTATTTCCTCCTGTCACCATCCGGTCACGCACCACGGCACGTGCCGGGTCTGCCCCCCCGGCCCCTGGCATACGGACGCGGACCCGTAATGAGCCGTGGTAGCGGTACGGCCGCAGGCAAAAAGTAGAAGATCGCAATGCAACAGACGCAAGCCACCATTTCCGAACTCGGCCCTTGTGTCGCTCTTGGCGCCAGCGCGGTGCGCAAGGGCATCGTGTTGCAGCCGCACGTGTTGTGGTCCCACAGAGGCGTGGCACGCCTGCCCCAGGCCGGCGTACTGGCGGGCGCTGGACGATAACGGCGCCATGCACCCGGAACCGCCCGAAACCTCCGTCTGGCTGTTGGCCGGCCCCGGGCACGAACCGGTGTTGCTTGAAACCATCGCCCGGCTGTCGGCGCTGCTGGGCGGAGCCGGTTTTACGCCCCACGTCACGATCCAGGGCGACATCGCGATGCCACGCGAACGCCTGGACCGGCACTTGGCACAACTGGCCAGCCGCACGCCGCTGCAACGCTGGCGCGTCGAGCGGGCGGAGTGCGGCACGCATTTCTTCCGTTGCATCTACCTGCGCTTCGGCGCGTCGGCGGCGTTCGACGCGATGCAGGGCGCGCTGCAGGCTTTGACGCGCACCCCCGAAGGACTGTCGCCGTTTCCCCACCTCAGCCTGGCGTATGGGGACGCGCACCCGGACAACGCGAAGATGTGCGCGCTGCTGGACCGTGAATTCATGGCGCAGGAGATCGTATTTGACCGCCTGGCCCTGTGCCGCTCATCCAGCCATGTGCCGATTGCCGAATGGGAGTGCCTGGCGCAGTACCCGCTCGGCCAGACCTGAACCAGTGGTACCCATCACATGCCCGCATTGACCCTACCCGCCGGCCGCCGCCACGACCTCGCCTGCCTGGGCCGACTGGCGGTCGACCTGTACGCACAGCAGGTCGGCGCCCGGCTCGAAGATGTGTCGAGTTTCGCCAAATACCTGGGCGGCAGCTCGGCCAACATCGCATTCGGCGTGGCCCGCCTGGGGCTGCGCTCGGCGATGGTGTCACGCGTCGGCGACGAGCAGATGGGCCGCTTCCTGACCGAAACGCTGCACCGCGAGGGTTGCGACATCTCGCAGGTGCAGGTCGATCCACAACGGCTGACCGGCCTGGTGCTGCTGGGGCTGAAGGACCGGGATACTTTTCCGCTGCTGTTCTACCGCGAAAACTGCGCCGACATGGCGCTCGCGGCCGCCGCCATCGACGAGGCCTTCCTCGCCAGCTGTCGCGCCTTGCTGATCACCGGCACCCACCTGAGCGCCCCGGGCGTGCTGGCCGCATCCAGGACCGCGCTGGCGCACGCCAGGAAGCACCAGGTGCTGCGGGTGCTCGACATCGACTACCGGCCAGTGTTGTGGGGCCTGACCAAACGCGGCGAAGGCGCCAACCGGTTTGTGGCCAATACGGACGTAACGACCAAGCTGCAGGCGGTGTTGCCCGAGTTCGACCTGCTCATCGGCACCGAGGAGGAATTCCTGATCGCCGGCGGCGTGGCGGGCGATTTGCTGGCCTCGTTGCGCGCGGTGCGGGCGGTCAGCGGCGCCGCGCTGGTGCTCAAGCTCGGTGCCGACGGCTGTTGTTTCATTCCGGGGCCGGTACCGGCGCGCATCGGGGACGCACTGACGGTGCGCGGTGAACGCATAGAAGTCATGAACGTGCTGGGCGCCGGGGACGCCTTTGCCGCCGGTCTGATGACCGGGTTCCTGAATGGCGACGGGTTCGAGGAAGCCGCGCGGCTCGCCAATGCCTGTGGCGCCATCGTCGTATCGCGCCACGCCTGCGCGCCCGCCATGCCGACCCCGGCCGAACTCGCGCACTGGTTCGGCGGCGGCCGCAACCCGCGTGTCGACGCCGACGCGCGGCTAGCGCACCTGCACCGCGTATCGCCCAGGCGCAAGCGCTGGGAGGAACTCCATGTGCTGGCATTTGACCACCGCAGCCAGTTCCACGAACTGGGGCGTGCCGCGGGCGCGCCCGAGCACCGCATCGCCGCACTGAAGCAACTGCTGCTGCAATCGGTCGAGTTGGTCGAGCAAAGCCGCCGGCTTGCGGGGCGGGTCGGGGTGTTGATCGACGGCGGCGACTACGGCGCCGACGCGCTCGCCGCCGCCACCGGTCGCGGCTGGTGGGTCGGGCGGCCGGTGGAGCTGCCGGGCTCGCGACCGCTGCGCTTCGACGGCACCTTGTCGATCGGCAGCGCGCTGGTGCATTGGCCCGCCGAGCAGGTCGTCAAATGCCTGGTGCACTACCACCCGGACGACGCCTGCGGGCTGCGCCTCGAACAGGAGCTCAAGCTGCAGGAGCTGTGGCAGGCCACCCGCGCCAGCGGCCACGAGCTGTTGCTGGAGATCATCTGCCCGCCCGGCACGACAAGCGCCGGCAGCGCGGATGCCGCCGTGCTGCGCGCGGTCCAGCGCTTCTACAACCTGGGCATCCAGCCCGAATGGTGGAAACTCGCACCGATGGACACGTCGGGCTGGGCCGCCCTCGATACCTTGATCACAACACGCGATCCGTATTGCCGCGGCGTCGTCATCCTCGGGCTGAACCAGCCGCTGCAGGTTCTGGCCGACAGCTTCAGGGCCGCCACCAACCCGGTCGTCAAGGGCTTCATGGTCGGGCGCAGCCTGTGGGCCGACGCGTCGCAGCGCTGGCTGCGCAACCTGATCGACGACCGGCAGCTGGTGGACGAAGTGGCGGAGAATTTCACCGTGCTGGTCGATGCCTGGCAGCGGCGCCATGGCCAATCCGGCGCGACCTGACGACCGGCAAGGAGGTAACACGCTTATGGCAACCCAACGACTCACCATGGCGCAGGCCCTGGTCAAGCATCTGGCGGCGTTGCGGGTGGAGCTGGCCGATGGCAGCCTGGCGCCTTATTGCGCCGGTGTCTTCGCGATCTTCGGCCACGGCAATGTGGCCGGCATGGGGGAGGCGTTGTGGGCCGAACGCGCCGCCCTGCCGACCTGGCGCGCTCACAACGAGCAGGCCATGGCGCACGCGGCCATCGGCTACAGCAAGGCGCTGTTCAGGCAACGTGCCATGGCGGTCACGACTTCGATCGGACCGGGCGCCACCAACCTGTTGAGCGCCGCGGCCCTGGCGCATGTGAACCGCCTGCCGCTGCTGATGCTGCCGGGTGATGTGTTCGCGTCGCGCGCGCCGGACCCGGTGCTGCAGCAACTGGAGGATTTCGAACACGGCGACGTGAGTGTCAACGACGCCTTCAGGCCCGTCACGCGTTACTTCGACCGCATCACCCGCGCCGAGCAGATACTGGGCGCCCTGCCGCGCGCGATCGCGGTCATGACCGATCCCGCGACCTGCGGGCCGGTGTGCCTGGCGCTGCCGCAGGACGTGCAGACGCATGCCTTCGACTGCCCGGACTGGTTCCTGCACCCCGACCCGGTCCGCCTGCGGCGCCAGCCGGCTGATGCGCGAGAACTGGCCGACGCCATCCGGCTGCTGGTCGGCGCCAAACGGCCGCTGATCATCGCCGGCGGCGGTGTGCTCTACAGCCAGGCCTGGGTTGCGCTGGAACTGTTCGCACGCATCCACGGCGTGCCGGTGGCCGAGACCCAGGCCGGCAAGAGCAGCCTGCGCTGGGACCACCCGCTCAACATGGGCGCCATCGGCGTCACCGGCTCGCCCGCCGCGAACACGCTGGCGCGCCAGGCCGACCTGGTGCTGGCCATCGGCACCCGGCTGCAGGACTTCACCACCGGCTCGCACAGCCTGTTCACCGACGCGCGCATCCTGAGCCTCAATGTGCAGCTGCTGGACGCGCGCAAGCGCCATGGCGTGGCGTTGTTGGCCGACGCCCGCGCCGGCCTCACGCAGCTGTCGGCCGCCGCCCCGGAGTGGCGCGCCGACCCGGCCTGGACGCGCCTGGCGGTGGACCTGGCCGCGAGCTGGGTGGCGCGCGTGGACAGCCTCACCACGGCCGAACCCGACCCGCGACACAAGGGCGTGTTGCCCTACGACGCGGAAGTCATCGGCGCGGTGCGCGACTCGGTCGCAGACAGCGACGTGCGCGATGTGGTGGTCTGCGCCGCCGGAACCCTGCCGGCCGAACTGCACAAGCTCTGGCGCGCCGGCGCTCCCGGCAATTACCACGTGGAATACGGCTATTCCTGCATGGGTTACGAGATCGCCGGCGGCCTGGGCGTGAAGATGGCCCGGCCGCAGCAGGAGGTGATCGTGCTGGTGGGCGACGGTTCGTACCTGATGATGAATTCCGAGATCGCGACCTCGGTGATGCTGGGCCACAAACTCATCATCGTGGTGCTCGACAACCGCGGTTATGGCTGCATCCAGAGGCTGCAGCTGGCCAGCGGCGGCACGCATTTCAACAACATGCTCGACGACTGCGCCACCGGGGCCGGGGCACCGCCGGTCGATTTCGCGCTGCATGCGCGCAGCCTGGGCGCCGATGGCGTGCATGTGGACAACATCGCGGCACTCAAGTCCGCGCTGCAAGCGGCGCGCGCGGCCGACAAGACCCAGGTGATCGTGATCGACACCACGCACACCCGCACCACCGATGACGGAGGTTGCTGGTGGGAGGTGCCGATTCCGGAGGTGTCCGGCCGGCCGGAGGTGCACACCGCCCGTGCCGCCTACGTGGCGGCCAAGAAAGACCAGCAGCCCTGAGGCAGCGCTGCGCCAACCGCCACGAAAGACCCGCGACCATGCACTGGAACGTACGCATCGGCATCAACCCGATCAGCTGGATGAACGACGACCTACCGTCGCTGGGCGGCGATACGCCGCTGGAAACGGCGTTGTCCGAAGGGCGGCAGATCGGTTACGAAGGTTTCGAACTGGGCAACAAGTTTCCCAAGGACGGGCCGGGCCTGAAGGCCAAGCTCGGCGAGTTCGGACTGGCCTGTGTTTCGGGCTGGTACTCCGGCTTCCTGGCCGAAGGCGACGTGGCGGCCGAAGTCGAACGTTGCCAGGCCCACATGCGCCGGCTGCAATACAACGACGCCAAGGTCGTGGTCTACGGAGAATGCGCCGGCACGATCCAGGGCCAGATCGACACACCGCTGGCAAGGCGCCCGCGTTTCGCCAGCGACGCGCTGTGGAAAGCCTACGGGCAGCGCCTGAACGCGTTTGGCGCACACCTCCAAAGCAGCTACGGCATCACGCTGGCCTACCACCACCACATGGGTGCCTACGTGGAGTCGCCACAGGATGTGGACCAGTTGATGGCCGTGACCGATCCGGCACAGGTCGGGCTGCTGTTCGATACCGGACACGCCTGGTACGGCGGCGCCACCGACCCGGTGGCGCTGCTGCAAAAACACGCGACCCGGGTGGTGCACGTGCATTGCAAGGACGTGCGCGCCGAGGTCGTCGCGCAGGCCCGCAACGACGGCTGGAGTTTCCTGACCGGCGTGCTCAACGGCACCTTCACCGTGCCCGGCGACGGCGTGATCGACTTCGACGCGGTGTTGTCCACGCTGCATGCGGCCGGTTACGAGGGCTGGCTGGTGGTCGAAGCCGAGCAGGACCCGGCGGTCGCGCCGAGTTACCGTTATGCCGCGATGGGTTACCAGCATCTGCGTGCCATAGTGGACCGGATCAACCAGCCGCCGCAGGCCTGAGATGGAACTTGTGTTGCGCAAGAGCGGTTGCGACAGGCGCATGTCGAAGCCCGCCTTCGGCCCATTGCGGTCGTTGATTCCCGATTGCCAACTTCCTCTCGTTGGCGCGCCTCGCGGCATGCGGTACGCCGTGTGTTCTCCGGGGAGGCTGCAAAGGCGTGCGGGGGCCGCTGTCGTCGCTTTACTGGAGCGGTCGTGCGCTGAACGCGCCGACTGCCCTGCGGTGCTCGGTCTT
>JANMYG010000872.1:0-3732 GCA_031381865.1 Betaproteobacteria bacterium
ATTTCAAATCGGCGGAACCATCTTCGTCTGGCGGCGTGCCGACCGCAATGAACTGGATGGTTCCGTGCTGAACCGCTTGCTCGACGCTGGTGGTGAAGTGCAGTCGCCCGGCGGCCACGTTGCGGTTCACCATCTCCTGCAGCCCGGGTTCATGGATCGGGATGCCGCCGTCCTTCAAGATTTGGATTTTTTCTGTATCCAGGTCGAGACACAAAACGTCGTTGCCGACCTCGGCCATACAGGCCCCGCTGACAAGTCCGACGTAACCGGTGCCGACGACGGTTATTTTCATCAATTACCCTTGTGCCTCAAAGTTCGTCAATAACGGTGACAACCGGCGGGGCCCTGCAACGACGACCACTATCCTGCCAGCTTGGCGCTCACGAAGTCTACCAACGATCCCACGGTCGCGAAGGTTGCGCCATCGATGTCGTCATCATCCACCACCAGGCCGAACTGGTCTTCCAGGCTGGTAATTAGCGACACCACCGCCATCGAATCGAGCTCCGGTATGGCGCCGAGCAAAGGGGTGTGGCTGGTGAACGCGGCGCTACGGCCACCCAGGCTCAGCACTTCGTCCAGCACGCGAAGTACTTCTTTTGTAACGTTCAATTCGGGCTCCCGTTATGGCGATTCAACGATTCCACGCCATTCTAGGGTGGGTGGGGTCAGGTCTTGCCTCTTGCCCCCGCCGAGCGTGCCGACAAAAAGCACAGACCTGGCCGCATAGGAGTTTGAGGACATGGCGAATATGGTCAAGCTCGCCGCGGTAGATGGCGGGAATGGTAAACCAGCGCCCCAGTTCAGCGGCGGGAAATGCCCTTTGTCAGGGGTTCAAAACGTTCCAGCAGGTGCTGCAGCACCGACACGGCCTCGGCTGCTTCATTCAAATAGGCGGCCTTCAATGCATCGTCTTCAGGATAATCGTGCGCGAAGCGATTGCGAATGACCCGCAACATGTGCCACTGGTCCGCACTGGCCAAATAGCCCAGCTTCTCCAGACGGTGCAACTTGTCGAGCATGGGGCGTTCTTCATACGGCTCTTGTAGAACATCGAGTGTTGCAGGAAACAGCCTTGTCCCCATGGTGTCCTGCAATTTGGTGAAGCGCAAAACCAACTGGTCCCAGTCCTGCACGGCTTCATCATCCAACACCGCCAGCTTGTCAGCCGTCATCGGCAGCGACTTTTTGATCGCCCCCAGCGCATGGCGCAAATGGTGCAGATGGCGCTCACATTGTTGCCACGCATCGAGCAGGCGCAAGCTTGGCAGATCGCTCACAACACCACCCCTTGCTCGCGGGCCAGGTCGAAGATGGCGGGGCGCTGTTTGCGTTCGGGGTAGTCGATCAGAACATCGACTTTTTGCTCGCCCAGGCGTGCATATAAGTTGGACAGAAATCGGGTGTGTGCACGGGCAATCCGGGCCGGATCGCGCAATTGCGTTTCGATCAGCAGGTCGATGTCACCGCCCCGACCGTCTTGCTCGACCCTGGAGCCAAACAGGCGCACTACGACCCCGGGCTCAAAACTCTCTTGAGCGGCGTTTGTTATGGTGTCGCGTTCCAGCTGTGTCAGGCGCATGAGGGTTGGCTGGTTTGTCGGGGCCATGGTATACGAAATGGGGTCGGAGCCGGGGTCGGGTCTTGCCCCTTGCCCCTGCCCTCGCCGAGCTTACGGGTATGAATCCGGAGCTTAGCCCGGGTCCAAGACCGCAGGCCTTGGCAGGCGTCGGAGTTGGTGGCGCGACAAGGGGACAAGAAGCAAGACGTGACCCTTGGCGCGCTTGGCGCGGAGTTACGCTCCGAGCGCGTAGCCAGAGATCGAAGTTGCGCTCGATGGGTTTCAATTTGCGGGTGCATGTCGGACTCCAGTCATCACTCGCCTGGATTTTACGGATCTACCGCAAATGAGCGGGGGTCAGAGGGGGTCCGCAGTACGATGCCATCGACGCAGCCACTTTGGAGAAGCAGCCATGAAGCACCACAGCAGCAATAACCACACCACCAGCCTGGCGTACATTCTTGTGGCGGTGATGGTGCTGACCATCGTGGTCTCCATCACGCTGGTCAGCCTGACGTACCACTTCTTGGTGCTGGACGGGCGGTGGGCTATGTCGAGCGAGTGGCTTCGCAATGCCAACGTCGAAGCCAGATCGGCGGCGTTGGGTCAATTGGGCGATTATTTTGGCGGCACGCTGAACCCGA
Source organism: Betaproteobacteria bacterium (assembly GCA_031381865.1). Classification (GTDB taxonomy): domain Bacteria; phylum Pseudomonadota; class Gammaproteobacteria; order Burkholderiales; family Burkholderiaceae_C; genus CAISIP01. The sequence goes on from JANMYG010000872.1 coordinate 2,206, forward strand.
TACTCAGCTTCAGCGGCTTCCTGGTGCTGTTGCTCACCGTGGTGTTGCAGCGCCGCCAACTGCTGGAGGGTACACGGCAGCTGGAGCAATCCACCCGCGCTATCGACCTCGAAGCGTTTGTGCGCGTCAACGACATCCTGCAAACCGCCGAGGGGCTTGCGGCGCGCGAGAGGTTGTACGAGTTGGTCGAGGATGGGCCTGGCAAGAAATCGTTTGATCAGTGGGCAAGCTCAGACAAAAAGGCGGCCGAGACCGTGTGTCGTCAGTTCGAACTCGTGGGCCTGCTGGTCGAGGGTAGGCTGTTTGACCCCGATCTGTTCCTGCGCAGTTGGCAGCGCACCATCGCGCGTTGCTGGGCTGCTTGCCAGGAGGTCGTAGCTGACCGGCGCCTGCGTCAACAAGATCCCGGGTTGTGGCGGCACTTTGAGGCGCTGGATGCGTTAGCCAAAACTCGCCTGCGCACCAAATCGCCTTGATGCAAGAGCACAGCGGAGATAATCAAATTCATGAGCCCCGGCATGCCCAATATCCTTGCGCCCGAAGGCCCGGTGGTGGCAGGTATTCGCATCCGCTTTCCGCAGGCGATTGCCATTTACGCCTTCGGCAGCCAGGTTCAAGGCACCGCTGGGCCAGACAGCGACCTGGATCTTGCGTTGTTGGTGGCCGGTTATGCAAACCCGATTGTGCTGTGGGAGCTGGCGTCCAAACTGACCGACGTTGCTGGATGCCCGGTGGACCTGCTGGACCTGCGTGCCGCGTCTACGGTGATGCAATACCAGGTAATTACCACGGGGCAGCGCCTGTGGTCGGCGGGTTTGGCGGCTGGTTTGTTCGAGTGTTATGTGCTCAGCGAGAAAACGGAACTTGACTCTGCGCGCGCCCCCTTGATGGCCGACATTCTGGCCACGGGGAGGATCCATGGCTGACGATGTAGTGGTCAACAAGGCCGCCACCATCGAGCGATGTGTCGCCCGTGCACGCGAAGAATACGGGCATAACCCGGCCACGTTTGCAAGCGACTTCACCAGGCAGGATGCCGCCGTCATGAATGTACAGCGAGCCTGCGCGGCGGCGCTGGACTTGGGGCAACACCTCATTCGGCGCGAACGCCTGGGAGTGCCGCAAAGTGCGAGGAACGTTTTTGATCTGCTGGCACGCGGCGATTGGATAGATGCCGACTTGGCCGAGGCTCTGAAACGCATGGTGGCGTTCCGCAACATTGCCGTTCACGACTATCGAAGCTTGTTGTTGGCCATCACAGTCAACGTCATCACACTACATCTCGACGATTTCCTGCGGTTCACGCAGGCAGTACTGATGCGGGATGGCAGGCCTTGAGTGACAAACGGATTGCGGCAGGGCGTTGGGTCAGTCACTTCGGGGGACGACGGCCGTTGGGCACAATACGCGGACGTATTCTTCGTGGCGACAGAGGTATCCTATTCCAGTGACTGAATCCACCCTATTGCCGGAGCTGATTGCCCGGTCCGCTTGGCGGGCGCCAGATAGCATCGCGTTGACCAGCGG
>JANMYG010000002.1:0-7777 GCA_031381865.1 Betaproteobacteria bacterium
CCCCGACAACACGCTGTTCGACGCCCGCCTTTACGTGTCGCCGCTGATCGACGCGCGCGGCACACAGACCGGCTGGATGACGTCGATGACCGATATCACCGAGCCGAACCGCATCCGGGAGCAGCTCTCTTCGTCGTTCGAGCGTTTCACCACCGTGCTCGAGGCGCTGGACGCGTCGATTTCGGTGGCGCCACTGGGCAGCGACGAGATGTTGTTCGCGAACAAGCTGTACCGCCTGTGGTTCGGGGCGCTGACCACCGGCCACATGCAACTGGTGGCGCAGGCGGGCGTACCGGCCCGGCCGGTCAACGAAGAATCGCACGACCATGTCGATTCGTTCGCGGGCATGCCGACCAACGTGCTGCCGGATGCGGAGTCGGAGCACGCCGAGGTCTACCTGAGCGAACTCGGGTTGTGGCTGGAGGTGCGCACGCGTTACCTGAGTTGGGTCGACGGGCGGCTCGCGCAAATGGTGATCGCCACCGACATCACCTCGCGCCGGCTGGCCGAGCAGCAGGCCGCAGCGCAGGCGGATCGCGCGCAAAACGCCAGCCGGCTGATCACGATGGGTGAGATGGCGTCCAGCGTCGCGCACGAGTTGAACCAGCCGCTCACGGCGATCAACAACTACTGCCATGGCATGGTGTCGCGCATCCGGTCGCAACAGATTTCCGAACAGGACCTGCTGGGCGCACTCGAGAAGACCGCGCGCCAGGCGCAACGCGCGGGTCAGATCATCCAGCGTATCCGTTCGTTCGTGAAGCGCAGCGAACCCAACCGCACCTGGTCGCGTGTCACCGACATGCTCGACGAGGCGGTCGAACTGGCCGAGATCGAACTTCGGCGCCGCAACGTCCGGCTTGCACGCAGCATCTCCGCGCGCCTGCCGTTGTTGCTGGTCGATCCGATCCTGATCGAGCAAGTCCTGATCAACCTGCTCAAGAATGCCGCCGAATCGGTGGACTCGGCCCAGCGTCCCACGGCGATGCGCAAAGCCGAGTTGAAGGTGGCCCTGCGACAGGTCGATGACAAGGACGTGGTCGAGTTTTCGGTGCTCGATTCCGGCAACGGCCTGGCGCCCGAGGTGATGGACAGGCTCTATGAAGCCTTCTATTCCACCAAGACCGACGGCATGGGTATTGGCCTGAATCTGTGCCGCTCGATCGTCGAGTCGCACCAGGGCCGGATGCGTGCGGAGAACCTCTACAATGGCGCCGAAATCACGGGGTGCTGCTTCTCATTCTGGCTGCCCGTGGGCGAGCCGGAAAGCACCGCGCCAAATCACCTGCGCAAGCAACTCAAGACCCCAGGATAGCCGCATGAGTCTGATTCCAAAGAAGGGAACTGTTTACGTCGTCGACGACGACGAGGCAGTTCGCGATTCGCTGCAGTGGCTGCTCGAGGGCAAGGACTACCGGGTGCGTTGTTTCGACTCCGCCGAGTCGTTTCTCAGCCGCTACGACGCGCGCGAGGTTGCCTGCCTGATCGTCGACATCCGCATGGGTGGAATGACCGGGCTGGAACTTCAAAACCGCCTGATCGAACACCATTCGCCGCTGCCGATCGTGTTCATCACCGGCCATGGCGACGTGCCGATGGCGGTGGACACGATGAAGAAGGGCGCGATGGATTTCATCCAGAAGCCGTTCAAGGAAGACCAGTTGGTAGGTCTGGTCGAGCGCATGCTGGAACACGCCAAGGGCTCGTTCGCTGACCACCAGCTGGCGGCCAGCCGCGATGCCCTGTTGTCCAAACTCACGCTGCGCGAGTCCCAGGTGCTGGAGCGTATCGTGGCCGGTCGGCTCAACAAGCAGATCGCCGATGACCTCGGCATCAGCATCAAGACCGTGGAAGCACACCGGGCCAACATCATGGAAAAGCTCAACGCCAATACGGTTGCCGATCTGCTCAAGATTGCGCTTGGGCAAAACGCCACCAAACCTTGAAGCCGCGCCGCTGCGTTTTGGCGCCGGCGCCAGGCGCGTTCGCGCAGACCCCCTGACTTACCCAACGCGACAAGATGACACACCCAGAGTTCGGCCGGACCATCGACGGCAATGCGCTGTCCAGGCAAATGCGGGCGGAGGTCGCCCAGCGTACGGCCGCGCTCACGGCGCGCCATGCGCGCCCGGGGCTGGCGGTGATCCTGGTCGGAGAAGACCCGGCCAGCCAGGTCTATGTGCGCAACAAGGTCAAGGCCTGCCAGGACGCCGGCCTGCATTCGGTGTTCGAGAAATACGATGCGGCGTTGACCGAGGCGGAGTTGCTTGCACGCATCGAGGCGCTCAATCGCGACCCCGCGATCCACGGCATCCTGGTCCAGATGCCGTTGCCCAAGCACATCGACCCGCACCGCGTGATCGAGACCATTGCAACCGCCAAGGACGTGGATGGTTATTCAACCCTGAGTGCCGGCGAATTGATGACGGGTGCACCGGGCTTCAACCCATGCACCCCGTACGGCTGCATGAAACTGATCGCGTCCACCGGCATCAGCCTGCGCGGCAAACATGCGGTCGTGATCGGCCGCAGCAATACGGTGGGCAAGCCGATGGCACTGATGCTGCTGCAGCAGAATGCGACAGTCACGGTATGCCACAGTGCCACGACCGACCTCAAGAAACACACGCTGCAGGCCGACGTGGTGGTGGCCGCGGTCGGGCGGCGCAACGTCCTGACGGCGGACATGGTCAAGCCCGGCGCGGTAGTGATCGACGTCGGCATGAACCGCAATGACGAAGGAAAATTGTGCGGTGACGTCGATTTCGCGGGAGTGCAGAAGGTAGCCGGCTTCATCACGCCCGTTCCCGGTGGCGTCGGCCCCATGACGATCACGATGTTGCTGGTCAACACGCTGGAAGCCGCCGAACGCGCCGCCGGGCCCCTTTAGACCGCGCCAATCGCCCCCACCTGCGCAGGGCCCGGTTCTGGAGCCGGAATACCGAAAGGCCTACGACCATGAACCCACTCCTCTTGAACGGTGATCTGCCGCTGTTTGACCAGATAACGCCGGCCGATGTGGTCCCGGCCGTGGACCAGCTGGTGTCCGAAGCGAACGCAGCGCTGCAGGCGGTGACGGCGGCCGATTTCCCGCCCGACTGGGACCGGATCGGCGCGGTGCTGGACGTCGCCACCGAGAAACTGGGTCGCGCATGGGGCGCGGTAAGCCATCTCAACAATGTCGCCGACACGCCCGAGTTGCGCTCCGCCTACAACCAGGCGCTGCCCAAGGTGACCGAATTCTGGACCCGCCTTGGCGCCGACGAACAGTTGTATGCGAAGTACAAGTCGATTGATCCGGGTTCACTCAACGCCGAGCAGCGCCAGGCCCACAAGAACGCGTTGCGCGACTTCGTGCTTGGCGGCGCCGAGCTCCGGGGCGCCGAACGTGAGCGGTTCGCGGCGATCCAGGAACGCCAGGCCGAACTCAGCCAGAAGTTCAGCGAGAACGCGCTCGACGCGACCGACCGTTTTGCCTACTACGCGAGCGCGGCCGAGATGGGCGGCGTTCCGCCCGACGTGTGCCAAACGGCGCTGCTGGCGGCCCGGGAACTGGGCAAGGACGGCTACAAGCTCAGCCTGAAGATGCCCTGTTACCTACCGGTGATGCAATTCGCGCACGATCGCGCGTTGCGCCAGACCCTGTACCGGGCCTACGTCACACGCGCATCGGATCAGGCCGACGGCGACCTGAGGGAACTGGACAACACGGCCTTGATCAGCGAGATGCTGGCCCTGCGCGCAGAGGAAGCCCGGCTGCTTGGCTTTGACAACTTCGGGCAACTCTCGCTGACACCCAAGATGGCGCAGTCACCGCAGCAGGTCACCGAGTTCCTGCGTGACCTCGCGGCCAGGGCCCGTCCATTTGCGCAGAAGGATCTGGCCGAATTGCGCTCGTTCGCCGCGCAGACGCTGGGCCTGCCCGACGCCGAGCCATGGGACTTGCCGTACATCAGCGAAAAGCTCAAGGAAGCGCGTTTCGCCTTCAGCGAACAGGAAGTCAGGCAATATTTTCCGTTGCCAAAGGTCCTGAGCGGTCTTTTCAAGATCGTCGAAAACCTGTTCGACGTCGTGATCCGGCCCGACGCCGCACCGGTATGGCACCCCGGCATCGGGTTTTACCGCATCGAGCGGCTGGCGGATCGGTCGTCCAATGCCGACAGTCTGGCCCCGGCGGCGGTGCTGGTGGGCCAGTTCTACCTCGACAGCGCCGCCCGCAGCGGCAAGCGTGGCGGAGCCTGGATGGACGACGCGCGCGGGCGCTGGTTGCGCCCCGACACCCACCAGTTGCAGACGCCGGTGGCCCACCTGGTATGCAACTTCGCCGATGGCACGCTCGTGGACGGTGTGCGCAAGCCCGCCTTGCTCAGCCATGACGATGTGACCACCCTGTTCCATGAATTCGGGCACGGACTGCAGCACATGCTCACGCAGGTCAGCGAACGGCAGGTGTCGGGCATCAGCGGGGTGGAATGGGACGCGGTGGAACTGCCAAGCCAGTTCATGGAGAACTTCTGCTGGGAGTGGGATGTACTGCGCCACATGACGGCACATGCCGATACCGGCGAGGCATTGCCGCGTGAATTGTTCGACAAGATGCTGTCCGCAAGAAATTTCCAGAGCGGGATGCAGACCCTGCGCCAGATCGAGTTGTCACTGTTCGACATCCTGTTGCACACCACGCACGATCCGGCCGAAAACATCATGCCCTTGCTGGACCGGGTGCGTGAGGAAGTGGCGGTGGTGCAGCCGCCCGGCTGGAGCCGCATCGCCCACACCTTCAGCCATATCTTTGCCGGCGGTTATGCGGCCGGGTACTACAGCTACAAGTGGGCTGAAGTGCTCAGCGCAGACGCTTATGCGGCGTTCGAGGAAACAGCCGGTAAAGACGGCTTGCCGAACCAGGAAACCGGTAGAAAATACCGGCAGGCGATTCTGGAAACCGGCGGAAGCCGACCGGCGCTGGAATCGTTCATGGCGTTTCGCGGCCGGGCGCCCGAGCTCGACGCGTTGCTGCGGCACCAGGGCATGGCTGAAGTTGAATCCAACCAGAGAAGGGAATGAGCGCATGAGACATTCAACCGTGACTTTCAAGCTGCTGGCCTGCTGCGCCGGGCTCCTGCTCGGATCGACCGGGCTGGATGCGCAGACGATCTACCGCATCGTCGGACCGGATGGCAAGGTCACTTACTCGGACCGGGCACCGGCCGACGCCAAGACAGCCACCGCGACCGGCGCCGGCGCAAAGGCAATTGCCTCGCCAGACAACAACCTGCCCTACGAAATGCGGCAGATCGTCAGCCGGTACCCGGTCACCCTGTACAGCGGGGCAACCTGTGCGCCGTGTAATGCCGGGCGTCTCATGCTGCTGGCCCGGGGCGTGCCGTTTGCCGAGTACACCGTCAGCACACCGGAAGACGCGGAAGCGCTGCAGCGCGTCAGCGGCGACAACTCGTTGCCGTTCCTGACCATCGGGGGCCAGAAGATCAAGGGTTATTCAGAGGCCGAGTGGACGCAGTTTCTCAATGCCGCCAATTACCCGGCCACTTCAGTATTGCCCGCCAGCTACCGCAATGCGCAGGCCAAGCCGCTGGTGACAGTGCAAAAGCCGGCTGCGGCACCCAACCAGCCGCAAGCGCCGGCCAGCAGCGAAGAAAAGTCCGCCGCCTCCGAGCCCAGCGCGCCGCCCCCGGTGGCGCCATCCAATCCCGGCGGCATCAAGTTCTAGCGCGGCAGCTGCCTCCGAGCGCACGAGCGCGGCAGAGCCGCGCACCGGTTGCTGGCCAGGCATGCGCGGCTGCACGACGGCGGTCTGTCTGCCCAGACGGCCATGCTGGCCCGCGTGCCCCGTCAGTCGTACTGGATGGTCCTGACTCCGCCCGTGGTTCCCAGCAGGCACAGGTCGGCCTTCTGGTGCGCGAACACACCAACGGTAACCACGCCAGGCCATTGATTGACCATCGACTCGAAGGCGAGCGGGTCGGTGATATGCAGGCCGGACACGTCCAGCAGGTGCTGGCCGTTGTCCGTCACCACGGGGTCGCTCCCGGCCAGGCGGATCCTGGCCCGTCCGCCGATCGCGGCGAACTGCCGCACGATACGTTGCGACGCCATCGCGATCACCTCGACCGGCAGCGCATAACGGCCCAATGACTGAACCAGCTTGGACTCGTCGGCAATGCAGACAAAACGCGCCGATTGCGCGGCGACGATCTTCTCGCGGGTCAGGGCCGCACCACCGCCCTTGATCATGTAGCCACGCGGGTCGATCTCATCGGCGCCGTCAACGTAGACCGACAGTTCGCCCACATCGTTGCAATCGAACACCTCGATCCCCAGCGCGCGCAGGCGCCGGCTGCTGGCCTGCGAGCTCGACACCGCGCCGGGGATCTGGTGTTTGATCGAGGCCAGCGCGTCGATGAACTGGTTGACAGTCGATCCGGTACCTACACCGACGATGGCGCCCGGGACGACGTATTGCAGCGCCGCGCGCCCGACCATGGCCTTGAGTTCATCTTGAGAATGCATAGGTGAATGGGTGCGAAGCGAATTCGCTTTTAGGGACAATCGAAACAACAACCAGCGGAACCCGACCGCAAATTATCCGATGTCTCTGCTGCCCTATGCATTCGCCCGGCCCTTTTTGTTCGGCCTCGACCCGGAAGCCGCCCATGAACTGACGCTGCATGCGCTCGAGCGCACCCAGGGCACGCCGCTGGCCTGGGCCTACCGCGCGTCACTGGTCAGCGACCCGATCGAACTTGCAGGCCTGAACTTTCCCAATCGTGTCGGCCTGGCGGCTGGCTTGGACAAGAATGCGCGCTGTATCGATGCGCTCGGGGCGATGGGTTTTGGATTTGTGGAAGTTGGTACCGTCACGCCCAAGGCGCAGGGTGGCAACCCCAGACCGCGCATGTTTCGCCTGCCACGGGCGCACGCGCTGATCAACCGGATGGGATTCAACAACGACGGACTCGATGCATTTGTCGCCAATGTCCAGCGATCGGTGTTTCGGTCCCGCGGCAGGATCCTGGGGCTGAACATCGGCAAGAACGCCAGCACCCCGATCGAGCGCGCCGCCGATGACTACCTGAGCGGTCTCGACGGCGTCTACCCGCATGCCGACTACGTCACCGTCAATATCTCCAGCCCCAATACCAGCAACCTGCGCGAACTCCAGAACGATGCGGCTCTGGACGCATTGCTTGCCAAATTGTCCCGACGGCGCGATGCGCTGCAGCGCCGGCACGGCCGCAAGGTACCGCTGTTTGTCAAGATCGCTCCCGACCTGGACCCGACCCAGATTGCCGTGATTGCCGACGCGTTGCGGCGCCACGCCATGGACGGTGTCATTGCCACCAACACGAGCACGGGGCGGGAGGCTGTGCAGGGGATGCGCCACGCGAAGGAGGCCGGCGGACTGTCCGGCGCGCCGCTGCTGGAGGCGAGCAACAGAGTCATCCGCGAGTTGCGGCGGGTCCTGGGCCGGAAGTTCCCGATCGTCGGTGTCGGCGGCATCCTGAGTGCACAGGACGCCCTCAGCAAGATCGACGCGGGCGCCGACGTGGTTCAGATCTACACCGGTCTGATCTACCAGGGACCGGATCTCGTGACGCAGTGCGCGACCGCGATCCGGGACCGCTGCCGCGGCGCGCATCCCTGATGCGTCGCCCCTTCACGACGATCTGCCGTGGCACAGGCCCGCGATATGTTGCGCGATCGCCAGTGAACTCGTCAAACCAGGCGACTCGATGCCGAACAGGTTCACGAGGCCGGC
>JANMYG010000012.1:0-1972 GCA_031381865.1 Betaproteobacteria bacterium
GAAGTGGAACGGGAGCGGCTGGTGCCGCTGCCAGCTCCGGAATTGTATGTCAGGGTGGCCTCCCTGAACCGTTGGCCGGAGTGGGCCACGTGGTGGAAACGCGAGCCTTTCCTGGAAGTAGCCTATGCCGGACCGGAACACGGCGCCGGATCAGCCATGACCTGGCGCAGCAAGTATGAGGGCGGGGGCCGGGCGAAGATCACCGCGGTGGTGCCGGACCGGGAAGTCATAGTGGCCTTTGATTTTGGCGAGCGGGGGGATGCCGTCAGCTTGATCCGCTTTGAGGAATCCGCGGACCGGTTGCAGACCCGGGTGCGTTGGAAATTCCGCACCGATTTCGGGGGGAATACCGGACGGCGCTATTTCGGCCTCCTGTTCCGCTCCTGGGTCGGGCAGGATCTGGAGCAGCTGGTCACGGCCATGGTCGCCCTTGCGACCGACGAAATCGGAGGCCAGTTCGGTGTGGCCTGGCTGTTCTCGTCCGCGTTCAGCACCTTCAACAGTCCTGCCGACTTTTCCGCCTTCACTCGCCTTCGCAGCGTCGAGTTCTTCACTTGCTCCTTGGTCGGGAGTTCGCTTTGCACGGCGGCGACACGCAACAACGGCCAGTTCGCCATCGACAACATCAACGTCACCACGATTCCCGAGCCCACCAGCGTCGCCCTCGTCCTGAGTGCGCTGCTCGCAGCCGGTTTTGCGGCCCGCCGCAACGTCCGCTGAATCATCCAACAACACTCCAGGAGCGATCGATGGCATTGCCTCGTTTTGCATTGACAGTCGGCTTGCTTGCCGTGGCGGGATTCGTCCACGCGCAAGCCTTGCCCAGGTCCACCTACATCGTCCAGTTGACCGATGCCCCGGCCACCACCTATGACGGTGGCGTGTCCGGCTTGGCCGCCACGCGGCCGGCAGCTGGCGTGAAGTTCGACGCCGCAGCCGGCAATGTGCAGGCCTACCGCATCTACTTGAGCCAGCAGCGCAGCAGCACGCTGGCCCAGGTCAGCCCGGTCGCCATCATTCACACCTATGACGTCGCCTTCAACGGCTTCGCGGCACAGCTTACCGACGCAGAAGCGGCGGCCATGAAGCAACTGCCCAACGTCGTGGCGGTGGTGCCTTCGGAGCTGCAGACGCTCGACACCACGCGCACCCCCGGCTTCCTGGGCATCAGTGCGCCCGGTGGCATCTGGTCGCAATTGGACGCCCTGTCGCGCAACGTCAAGGGCGAGGACGTCATCATCGGCGTCATCGACAGCGGTGCCTGGCCAGAGAATCCTTCCTTCGGTGACAAGGTCGACGGTGCCGGCAACCCGGTGGCCTACAACCAGGCCGGCACGCTGGCCTATGGCGCGCCCCCGTCGCGCTGGCAGGGCATCTGCCAGACCGGCCCCGGCTTCACCGCCGCGATGTGCAACAACAAGCTCATCGGTGCGCGTTACTACCTGGCCGGCTTCAACTCCGGCAGCGGTGTGCTCACCTCCTTCGAGTACGCCTCGCCGCGTGACGGCGGTGGCCACGGCACCCACACGTCAAGCACGGCGGGTGGCAATTCCGGCGCTTCGGCGCTGATCAACGGCGTCAGCGCCGGCCGCATTTCGGGCATCGCGCCGCGCGCCCGCATCGCCGCCTACAAGGTGTGCTGGGAAGCCACGGTCTCGACGCAGACCGGCTGTTACACGGCCGACACGCTGCGCGCGATTGACGACGCAGTGGCCGATGGTGTGGACGTCATCAACTTCTCGGTCAGCGGCACGCAGACCAGCTTCACCGACCCGGTCGAGATCGCTTACCTGAACGCCGCCGCGGCCGGCGTGTTCGTCGCCGCATCGGCCGGCAATGCCGGCCCGGCCAACACCGTGGCGCACATCTCGCCCTGGTTGATGACGGTCGCCGCGTCGACGCACGACCGGTCTCCGGTGGCCGACCTGACACTCGGCAACGGCAGCGTCTACACCGGCACTTCGGTCGCGCT
>JANMYG010000019.1:0-5244 GCA_031381865.1 Betaproteobacteria bacterium
CTACCGTCGATGCGCGAAGTGCTCGTATGGGTGATGGCTTGAGCAGCTACCGCGACGGCACTATCAGTGCGGTGAATACACTGGCCGCACGCGCTGGCGTGTGCATTGGCATGCCGGCGGCGCAGGCCGCCGCGCTGCTGGTGCGCAGGCCTGCGCTCACCACAGTGGCGCCGCGCGATGTCTCCTGACTGCCCAGACGCGTTGCGGTGGTCAAGGTACCGGCGTGAACTTCCCGTCCTTGATGGTGATCAGGATCGGCTCGTAGGTCGGCTCGCGCTCGGCACCGGTGAAGCTGAAGTTGCTCTTGCCGCTGCCCAGCACGACCGGGAAGTTCTTGATGGTGGTCAGGGCGTCGAGCAGGCTTTGCTTGGTCAGTGGCGCCTTCGCGTTGGCGATGGCATGGCCATACAGGCGCCCGATGGTGTAGCCGACGGCGTTCCACTGGTCGGGCACGGCGTTGTATTTCTTCTGGAAGTTGGCCACAAAGGTCCTGGCCAGCGCGTCGGTGCGGATTTCCGGGAAGGCGTCCGTGCCCACCAGCGTGCCCTCCACCGCCTTGCCGCCGATGCGCAGGAAGCTGGCCGAAGCGGCGGCGTTGTTGGCGACGAAACGCAGGTTCGGTGACGCACCGGCCTGCCTGGCCTGCAGGATGATGTTGGCCGCGGCCGCGTCGTTCATGGTGATCATGACGACGTCGGGCTTGAGGCTGGCGATCTTGGTCGACAGGGCGGAAAAATCGGTCTCGGCCATCATGGCCGACTCCTCGGCCATCAGCGTGACCTTGCCCTCCATCACACTGCGTGCCACCTTGGACTGCGCGGCGGCGCCGTCGTTGTCGCGGCTGGCCACCGTCATCACGGTCTTGGGCTTGACGGATTCGAGCGTGTGGTTGGACAACACGGTCATCAGGGTCGTGGGCGAATTCAGCACGCGGTTGGACCACGGGCCGGCCTTGTTCACGGCCGGAGTCACCGCAATGCCCAACATGGGGATCTGCAACTGGTTGACCACCGGCGAGACGGCCAGCACCGTGGGCGAGGCGCTCGGGCCGGCGATGGCCATCACCTTGTCGACGTTGGCCAGGCGGTTGACCAGCGTGATGGTCTGGTTGGTGTTGCTGCCATCGTCGGCGATGACCAGCTTGAGGCTGCGCCCGGGGCCAATCTCGTTGCCGGCGTTGATCTCGTCCACAGCCATCTGCAGGCCCTTGACGGCGGCGGTGCCGACGAAGGCGTAGACCCCGGTCAGGGACACCGGCACACCGATCGCGATTTCCTGCGCGCCAACGCCGGACACGCCGCTGGCGATGGCCAGGGCGGTGAGCACAAAGGGAAATTTCACGGGGTTCTCCTGGTGGGTTTGTGAAATAGAACGAAATCGTAGTATTTCAGCGCCACCCGCAGCGGTAAATAGGGGTTTCCCCAGAGAAAATGCGGCCTGCCCGGCAGTCGCATGCGCTACAGTCGGCCGTGCCTTCGCGTGGCGCGGCGTCTCAGGCGCGGCGTTGTGGTGGAATCAACGGAGCCAACACCGACCTGACATGCTCGCACAACAACTTCTCAACGGCCTGGTTGTCGGCGGCGTGTATGCGCTGTTCGCGCTGGGCTTCACGCTGGTCTTCGGCATCCACCACCTGATGAACCTGGCGCACGGCGCGGTGTTCATGACCGGCGCCTTCGTGGCGCTGTACAGCGTGCTGGCCGGCTGGCCGCTGTGGCTGGGCTTCGTGCTGGCGATCCTCGCCTGCGGGGCGCTTTCGGTACTGATCGAGATCACGGCATTCCGGCGCCTGCGCAAGTCGGGCGAGGCTGAGTTCGGCGCCATCATTTCCACGCTGGGCGCGGACCTCATCATCATCACCCTGGCCCAGAAGATTTCGGCCAGCGAGGTGCTGCGCTTCCCGTTCGAGACCTTCCCGGTGCGCATCTTCGAGATCGCCGGTCTGCGTGTGTCGCTGCTGCAGATGTTCATGGCGGTGTGCGCGTTCGCGCTGATGCTGGTGCTGACCTGGTACCTGTACGGTACACCCCTGGGCACCCGGGTGCGCTCGGTCTCCGGCAACGAGCGTGCGGCGGTGTTGTCGGGCGTGAACCCGAACGTGGTCTATTTCCAGACCTTCTTCCTGTCCGGCGCGCTGGCGGGGGCCTCCGGCGTGCTGATCGGCCTGGCCTTCAACTCGATCCAGTTCACCATGGGCGAACCCTTCCTGCTGCGCGGTTTCGTGGTGGTCGTGCTCGGCGGCATGGGCAGCATCCCGGGCGCCATGGTGGCCGGTCTGCTGTTCGGGCTGATCCAGACGCTCACCGCGGCCTACCTGCCAGCCGGACTCACCGACGCCATCATCTTTTCCCTGCTGTTCCTGATCCTGCTGGTGCGGCCCTACGGCCTGTTCGGCAAGGAGACCGCCGGCGCCATGAGGGCCGAGCGATGAACGAATTCCTGGCCACCTACCACCACCTGTTCAACGTGTTCCTGATCGGCTCCGGCTACGCGCTGAGCCAGTGGATCGTGATGCGTGCGGGGGTGTTCTCGGTCGCGACGGCCGGGCTGGCGTCGATCGGGGCCTATGGTGCGGCGATCCTGACCACGAAGTACGGATGGCCGTACCCCATGTCCCTGCTGGCGGGAACGCTGCTGGGCACGATCGCCGGGCTGCTGCTGTCGTGGCCGCTGGCGCGCCTGCGCGGTGTGTTCCAGGCCATTGCCACCCTGGCCTTCGTGCAGGTGGTGGTGGCGCTGGCGCTGTACTCCGACAACCTCACCGGTGGCGCCATGGGCCTGAACGCAATCCCCACGCTGGTGGGGACTGCCGAGACCCTGGCCGCGCTGGTGCTGGTGGTGTACCTGATGCTGGCGATCAGCGCGACGCGCCTGGGGCGCGCGTTCGAGGCGATCCGCCAGAATGAAGCGGTGGCCAGTTCGCTCGGGGTGTCGGTCAACTTCCACCAGTCGCTGGCATTCGGCCTGAGCGGCGCCATTGCCGGCCTGTTCGGCGGCCTGGAGGCGTTCCAGAGTTTTGCGCTGTTCCCGGCCACGTTCGGCTTCTCCGCGGTGATCGCCGCGCTGTCCTACGTGGTGCTGGGAGGGCGGCGTTCGGTCGCCGGCCCAATTGTCGGCGCGGCCATCCTGCTGGCTCTGCCAGAGATCTCGCGCCCGCTGGCGGACTACCGCATGGCGTTTTACGGCGCGATCCTGATGCTGGTGATCGCCTTCATGCCGCGCGGCATCGTCGACACCGTGCTGCTCGCGCTGCGCCGGCGACGGCTGGCCACCCTGGCCCCGATGCAGGCAGGCGAATGACGACTTTGCACATTTCGGGTGCCAGCAAGCGTTTCGGTGGCGTCACCGCGGTGTCGGACATCGAGATGCAGGTCCCCCCCGGAAAAATAACCGGCCTGATCGGACCCAATGGCGCCGGCAAGACCACGCTGATCAACCTGATCACCGGCGTGCTGGCACTGTCGGGCGGCAGCATCCGCTTCGGCGATCAGGACCTGACACATGCCCCGGCCCACCGGGTGGCGCGCGCCGGCATCACGCGCACCTTCCAGAACATCCGCCTGCTGGCCGAGGCGAGCGTGGTCGACAACGTGATGATCGGCTTCTACCGCCGCGAGACCACGTCGACCGCAGCCAGCCTGCTGGGGCTGCCGTCCGCGCGCCGCGAGACCCGCAGCCTGCGCGACCGCGCCCTGCGCCTGCTCGAGCGTTTTGGCATGGTCCATCTGCCGACCACGAGGCCGGGGGGCTGGCCTATGGGCACCAACGCCGCGTGGAGATGGTGCGCGCCCTGGCATCCGACCCGGCGCTGATCCTGCTCGCCGAGCCGGTGGCCGGCATGAACGATGTCGAGGCCGCTGAACTCGGCGAGATCTTCGCTGCCCTGGCAGGCGAGGGCATGGGGGTGCTGCTGATCGAGCACAACGTGCGGTTCGTGACCCGGCTGTGCCACCATGTCTACGTGCTCGACAGCGGTCGCATGATCGCCTCCGGAACCCCGGCGGAGATCGTCAGCAACCCGGCGGTCATCACCGCCTACCTCGGGGCCTGAGAACATGAGCGCCGCGCCGGGCCGTCCCCAAGCAAGCTCGCACCGCAGCTCGCAGAGCGCAGGTACACCAGTGGCACACACGCCCACCGACGCACCCGCCATGCTCGCAGTCACCGATCTGCGCGCCGGCTACAGCGGCATACAGGCCCTTCGAGGTGCTTCGCTGACGGTGCGCGAGGGCGAATTCGTCGCCCTGATCGGCCCCAACGGCGCCGGCAAGTCGACGCTGCTCAACTGCCTGAGCGGCGTGGTGCGACTCGGCGCCGGGTCGATCCGCTTCCAGGGCGAGGAACTGGTTGGCATTGCGCCCTGGAACATCGCGCGCAAGGGCCTGCTGCAGGTTCCCGAGGGACGCCAGATCCTGCCCAACCTGAGCGTGCGTGAAAACCTCGGACTCGGCGCCACCGCGCTGTCCGGGCGCAACCCCACCTACACGCTGCAGGCCATCCACGATTTGTTCCCGATCCTGGCGCAACGCCGCGAACAACGGGCCGGCTCGCTGTCGGGCGGCGAGCAGCAGATGCTGGCCATCGGCCGGGCGCTGATGGGTGCCCCGCGCCTGCTGCTGCTCGACGAGCCGAGCCTGGGCCTGGCGCCGGTGATCGTGATCCAGGTGTTCGCGGCGCTGCGCGCCCTCAATGCCCAGGGCCTCACGATCCTGCTGGTGGAGCAGAACGCACGCCAGGCGCTGCTGGCCACCGACCGCGCCTATGTGATCGAGCAGGGGCGTGTGGTGCACCAGGGCCGCAGCGAGGATCTGGTCAACGACCCGGCGATCCTGTCGCATTACCTGGGCCAGGGCGCGAAGTAGTCCTGACGGGTGCCTGCGGTGGTCTGGTTGCCGATCGTCACCCTATCGCTTGGTGGGCGGCCACAGACGCCGGGCTTGCGGGTGCCTCCGTGTCCCCCGCCCACAACCTGCGGCCGCGGGCTCCTCCTTTACCTGCGGCACCCGCAAGCCCGGCATCTGCGGCTGGCAATGTGGCTGGCGCACCGAGCCTGTTCGGAACGTGACCTGCCATGCGTGTGAAACCTGTATGCGGCATGCCCATACGTCGCCCGCGCGGGAGGCCGTCAGACCTTGCGCCGCCCCTCCCAGTAGCGCTCCCGCACCGCCTTCTTGTCGATCTTGCCGATGGTGTTGCGCGGCATGCTGTCGACGATCTCGACCCGCTGCGGCTGCTTGATCGACG